>CAMPGG010000016.1 GCA_946885335.1 uncultured Chitinophagaceae bacterium | reverse complement strand
GTATAAATCTTATATCCAAACTTACTCCCCGCCGGGCTTTGAATGCGGGAAAGGTTTTGAGCAGTTATTATATCAGTAAATGGTTTAAAAAACCGGTGCAATGGGGATTTCCTATTTCTATTTCTTTTGAACCTACCACTTCCTGTAACCTGCGTTGCCCTGAATGTCCCAGTGGCCTCAGGGCTTTTACCCGGCCAACCGGCATGTTGCAAAAAGATTTTTTTACAGATACCATTGACCAGTTATCGAAAGAACTGATGTACCTGGTTTTTTATTTCCAGGGTGAACCCTACCTGAACCCGCAGTTTTTGGATATGGTTAAATATGCATCAGGTAAAAATATTTATACAGCTACTTCAACCAATGCGCATTACCTGACCGATGAAAATGCCCGTAAAACTATTGAAAGTGGCCTCGACAGGCTGATCATTTCTATAGATGGTACCACCCAGGATGTATACCAGCAATATCGCGTTGGCGGAAAATTGGAAAAGGTTTTGGAAGGTGCCCGCAATGTTGTGAAGTGGAAAAAGGAATTGAAGAGTAAAACGCCGATGATCATTTTCCAGTTCCTGGTAGTAAAACCCAACGAGCACCAGGTGGAAGAAGTAAAAGATTTAGCCAGGCAAACCGGTGTGGATGATGTTTGGTTTAAAACAGCGCAGGTTTACGATTATGAAACGGATCCGAATGCTTTGATTCCATCCACGGCAAAATTCAGCCGCTATCGAAAAAATGCAGATGGCACCCATTCATACAAAGGAAAATTAAGTAATCATTGCTGGCGCCTTTGGCACGACCCGGTTATTACCTGGGATGGAATGGTGGCACCTTGTTGCTTTGATAAGGACGCACAACATAAAATGGGAAACCTGAAAGAAAAATCATTCAAAGAGATTTGGAAAAATGGTGAATACACCCGTTTCAGAACACAGTTATTGAAAGGAAGAAAAAATATTGATATATGTGCAAACTGTTCCGAGGGCACAAAAGTATGGAGTGATTGAACCATCTCTTCACCTGCCTGTTTATTTTATTAAGCTGTTACCGGTTCAAATACTAATACCAACCTAAAGTTGCGTTTCAATATGCTTTCTTAAGCTAAACTATTTATTTTTACCGTTAATTATTGCTATGGCCATTGAACAGGAAATACAACAACCAAAATTTAAAACAGAACACCAACGTGCATTGGTTAACCTTTTGTTTACGTATGGTTGGTCAATAGAACGAATAAAACAACTGGTTACTTGCGAAGGTATTACACACCAGCAATACAATATCCTGCGCATTTTACGGGGTAGTTTGCCCAAACCCTTGTCAACATTACAGATCAGGGAAAGAATGCTGGATAAAATGAGTGATACCAGCCGGATCGTTGACCGGCTTGTTGTAAAAGGACTTGCCAAAAAAACATTGTGTAAAAAAGATCGAAGGCTGGTGGATGTAACTATCACGGAGAAAGGAAAAAAACTGTTGGAAAAACTAGATGGCCGTCAACCCGAAATGGACAACATATTCGGAAACCTGAGCGTAAATGAAGCTGCTCAATTAAATACCTTATTGAACAAGATCCGCGAAGTGGAGTAACTAAAATCTGTGAATTGATAATAATGCAAAAAAAACTCATTCAATTTTTTCTATTTGTAATTTTTTTCGGAAGTATCTATAACGTAAATGCACAGCCTAAAAACGAATTTCGCGGTGTATGGATCGCAACGGTGAGTAATATTGACTGGCCATTGAGCAAAGATTACAATACCGCCAGCCAAAAAGCTGAATTTATCCGCCAGCTTGACCTGCACAAAAAAAATGGGATGAATGCGGTGATCGTGCAGGTACGCCCATCTGCCGATGCATTTTATCCATCGCCTTTTGAACCCTGGAGCCAGTGGCTGACAGGTACACAGGGAAAAGCGCCTGTTCCATATTATGATCCCTTGCAGTTTATGATCGAGGAAACGCATAAGCGGGGCATGGAATTTCATGCATGGGCCAATCCATACCGGGCTAATTTCAATACCCGCAGTGCAAGTATTGCGGCCAATCATCCAACCCGCACAAACCCGGAATGGTTTGTTACTTATGGCGATAAAAAATATTTTGACCCGGGAAATAAAGAAGCGCAAAAATTTGTGGTGAAAGTGATCCGGGATATGGTGAAGCGATACAATATTGATGCGGTGCATATGGACGATTATTTTTATCCATACAGAATTCCGGGAAGAGAATTCCCTGATGCTTCATCCTATAGAAAATATGGAAATGGTATGGCGAAAGATGAATGGAGAAGATCTAATGTGGATTCCATTATTGTCGCTTTAAGCAAGGCCATTAAGGAGGAGAGATCAGATTGTCGTTTTGGTATATCTCCGTTTGGTGTATGGAGAAATAAATCTGTTGATCCCGATGGCAGTGATACAAAAGCCGGTGTAACCAACTATGATGATTTGTATGCGGATATTTTATTGTGGTTAAAAAATGACTGGATCGATTATGTGGCGCCTCAGTTATATTGGGAGATCGGTCACCCGCTGGCAGATTATGAAGTACTGCTTGACTGGTGGGCTAACCGCACGTTTGGCAAACACTGTTATATAGGTATTGGGATATACCGGGCAGGAAGCAATGCTGCCTGGCGGGATAAAACACAACTGCCCCGGATGATAGAAATGTTGCGGAAATATCCGCAGGTACAGGGTGCTATTTATTACAGCAGCAAGATCTTTAAAAACAATCCTAATGGTTGGAACGACAGCCTGCAGGACAATTATTATAAACATCCTGCCATTGTACCCCCGATGTCGTGGATTGGCGATGCACCGCCACCGCAACCTGTGGTTAAAACCACTTTCGATAAAAAGACTTCCACATTAACAACCAGTTTTTTTGTTCCGGTAGATGAAAATATTCGCAGCATTGCTATTTATCGCCTGGAGAAAGACAAATTTGACCTGGGTGCCAAAAATGTTCACCAATTAATTCCATATTCTACAGATGCACGTTTCGTACTGAAAGTAGATGGCACCCAAAAAGAAAAAGGTTATCAATATTTTGTTACTGCCGTAAATAAAAATAATGTTGAGAGCGAAGCGCAGATGCTTTTTAGTTTTGTAACGCCGGAACTGGTTATAGGCGACGAAGCGAATGCTACTAAATAACCACGGCGTTTCTGCTGTTTTCATTTAATTATCTTTGCCAGCTAAAAAAATAACTCATGCCTGGATATGAAACCTGGGGCGCCGAAGAGCGTAAAGAATTGAATGATGTATTGGAAACAGGTATCCTGATGCGATACGGATTTGACGGACCACGAAAAAACATATGGAAAGCGAAGGAACTGGAGCAGGCTATTTGCAGCACTTTCGGTGTACAGTATGCGCAATTGACCAGCAGTGGAACATCTGCCCTTACAACCGCAATGGCGGCCCTCGGCATTGGTTATGGGGATGAAGTGATCATGCCGGCATTTACATTTGTGGCCAGTTTTGAAGCCGTATTGAGTGTTGGAGCCATCCCGGTAATGGTAGATGTGGATGAAACCCTGACCTTAAATCCCTCAGCTGTTCGTAAGGCCATCACTCCAAAAACAAAATGCATTATGCCCGTACACATGTGCGGCAGCATGGCAGATATGGATGCGTTGAAAGCAATTTGCAAAGAACATAATCTTCTTTTACTTGAAGATGCCTGCCAAAGTATTGGTGGCACCTATCATGGTAAACATTTAGGTACGATTGGTGATGCGGGTACATTTTCCTTTGATTTTGTAAAAACAATGACCTGTGGTGAAGGCGGTGTGGTATTGACCAATAACGCTGATGTGTACACGAAATGTGATGGATATACGGATCATGGACATGATCATGCCGGTGCAGACCGGGGTGCAGACCTCCATCCTTTTATCGGTTATAATTATCGCATTTCCGAACTGCATGCGGCGGTTGGTTTGGCGCAAATAAAAAAACTTCCGGATTTCCTGGCGACTCAAAAACGGAATCACACCATATTAAAAAATATGCTTGCTGAAATTCCGGAGATCAGTTTCCGGTCTGTTCCCGATCCAAATGGGGATAGTTGTACTTTCTTAAGCTGGTTCCTGCCCAATAAAGAAGTAGCAGCAAACCTTGTATCTATTATGAAAGCGGAAGGTATTCTGGCTGGCAATTTTTATTGGTTTGATAATAACTGGCACTATATCCGCAAATGGGATCATTTAAAGAATAGTATAACACTGAATGCATTAAGCCCGGAAATTAAGACAGCTGTCATGCACCATGCTAATAAAGATTTCTCCGCCAGTGATGCAATTATGAACCGATGTATTTCCACTGCAATCAGTTTAGCATGGACCGAAGAGCAGGTCAATGATAAGGGTCGGAAGATGGTGGCGGCTATTAAAAAAGCCTTGCAGGCTTAAGTACCAGGTTTATTAGAACACCTCCGTAATTCGGGTTGCCGGATTATATTTTTTATAAAAATCATGTAAACCCGGATATTTAACTATTTCTGCAAATCCTTTATGGATGGGCTTTTGATAGATTTTTTTTGAAAAGAATCACAAATCCTTCTAAGCATTTAGTATCCATACTTCTTTTATCTGTAAATTACGGCCTGATTTTTGTTAACCGCCCATTTTTGATGAAGGGTTTAAAAGGATGAGAGTAATATACGATGGCTCTTGGTCAGCATTTACAACAGAAATTATTACAGAAGTTATCGCCACAGCAAATTCAGTTAATGAAATTGCTGCAGGTGCCTACGGCCATTCTTGATGAACGCATAAAAGAGGAGATGGAGGAAAATCCTGCATTGGAATTGGATGAAGCCGGTCATGAAGAGAAGGAAGATAACAGTGATGAATTTGCAGAGGAAGTATACGAAGAAGCCGATGGAACAGCAGAAGATTATGGAAGTGTAGATATCAGTGAATATGTCAATGACAGCGACGATGACGTGGCTGATTATAAATTACGGGATGAGAATTATCCTGAATCTGATGAAAACCGCACCATTCCCATCCGGGTAGAAAATAGTTTTTACGAAATATTAGTGGAGCAATTAAGGTTGCTGAATTTAGACGAAAAGCAATTCAAAATTGCAGAACAAATTGTTGGCAGCATTGATGAAGATGGCTACCTGCGCAGGGAAACCACCGCCATTGTTGACGACCTGGCTTTCCGGCAGAATATAATAAGCACAGAAGAAGAAGTAGAAACATTGATCAGTAGAATTCAACGCTTTGATCCACCAGGAGTGGCTGCCCGCAACCTGCAGGAATGTTTGTTGATTCAACTAAAACGCCAGCAGGAAGAAGGCAAACAGGTGAAAACGGCTATACTGGCCATTAGTAAATACTTTGATGAATTCACTAAGAAGCATTATGAAAAAATACAGCGGGGATTAAGCCTGGATGATGAACAATTAAAAGAAGTAATGCAACAGATTACCCGGTTAAATCCAAAACCCGGCGGCATGGTGGCCGATAATAGCCAGGCTGAAAACTATGTAGTACCTGATTTCTTTATTTACAATAATGCGGGTAAACTTGAATTAACACTCAACTCCAAAAACGCACCTGAATTACGCATCAGCGGTGGTTATCGGGATATGTTGAAAGATTATGACCGGGGTGCAAAAAAAGACAGGCGACAGAAAGAAGCGGTCATGTTCATCAAACAAAAAATTGATGCGGCTAAATGGTTTATCGATGCCATTAAACAACGGCAACACACTTTATTGAGCACCATGACAGCCATCATGAATCATCAATATGAATTTTTTCTTACGGGTGATGAGACTACGATGAAGCCGATGATCTTAAAAGACATTGCAGAAAAAACAAACCTTGATATTTCAACTGTGAGCCGGGTGGCCAACAGCAAATTTGTACAAACAGAATTTGGAACCTATCGTTTAAAATTCTTCTTCAGTGAATCTTTAAGTACGGATAGTGGTGAAGAGGTAAGTACAAGAGAAGTGAAAAAAATATTAAGTGACCTGATAGAATATGAGAGCAAGAAAAAACCATTGAGTGATGAAAGGCTCACCGACATGTTACAGGAAAAAGGTTATAATATTGCCAGGAGAACCGTAGCAAAATACAGGGAGCAATTAAATATTCCTGTAGCCAGGTTAAGAAAGCAATTATGATTATGACCCCACTCGAGATTGATGATCAAAATGAATTAAGAGAAATAGAACCACCACTTCGTTTCCCTGCTCCTGTGAAATGGCTGGCAAAAATTCTTTCCTGGGTTTTTCACCCGCTGTTTATTCCCGTATATGTTTCCTGGTTTTTGGTAAAAGTTCAACCTTATCTTTTTGCCAGCTTTGATCCGTTTGAACAGATCATTGTAATGATTCGTTTTTTTGTGATGTATGCCATGTTCCCACTGGTTTCTGTTTTACTGGCCAAAGGTTTGGGGTTTATTGATTCTATTTATTTACGTACACAAAAAGAACGCATCATTCCTTATATAGCCAGCGGGGTTTATTATTTCTGGATGTGGTATGTTTTACGTAACCAGCCGGAATTTCCTGATCATGTTGTTTCATTTAGTTTCGCAATATTCCTGGCTTCCAGTTTCGGGTTATTGGCCAATATTTATATGAAAGTGAGTATGCATGCACTGTCCCTTGGCGTTATGTGCACCTATATGGCATGGCTAGCTTTTATTCTTCAAACCCAATTTGGCTTTTATGTTACAATGGCTTTTTTAATTGCGGGCCTTGTTTTAACCGCTCGTTTCATTGTTTCAGATCACACCCAAAAAGAAATTTACACCGGGTTTTTCTTAGGTGTATTAGCGCAGGTAATCGGGTTTGTTCTTTAAATGGGAATTTGGGATTAGGAATTTGGAATTAGCCATTTGGTCATTCTAATTACAGGGAATGATTTGATTAGTTAAGGATAAAATTGGAATCATGAATGATGTTTGTATTTCACGCCTAATTCCTAATATCAAATTACAAATTCCTAACAGCGGTTCATAAAAAAACAAAAGCCCAATCATAGGGTACGATTGAGCTGTTTGTTATCATCCATCCTTGTTGTTCGTCCAAATTCAGCCGTTTAATACTGTAGATCCGTGCAGGTAGCTCTTAGTTGGATGATAGATGAATAAGACAGTGCCATCTTTGATGGTATTAATAATTTTTGTTTTTTCTTTTTCAGGAACTGCGGGACATCCCCAGCTGCGTCCAAGATAACCCCTGGCGCGAACAAAATTTTCATCGCTGTAAGATGATCCGTGTAAAACAATGGCTCTTTCCATTGCTTTATCATTGAAACCCTTGTCTTTGCCTTCTAATTTTAAAGACAAACCATGTTTGCCAAAATAAGTATTACGGGTAATATAAAATCCAAGACTGCTTTGTAATGATTCTGGTGTATTGGAGAATTTAGTGGCGAATTCCTGGCCCGTATTTTTTCCGTGTGCTACATAAGTATGATTCAGTAGCTTAAAATTGTTCATATCAATAATGTATAAACGCTTTTTTGTGCTTGATTTACTAAAGTCCACAATGCTCAGAATACCTGGCTCCTTTATCATGCCTTTATTCAATAAATTCTGGTAACCGGTGTAGGCATATGTTAAAACTTCTTCAGCAAGACCAATCTTATTTAGTTCAAGACTATCATATAAGGTTGATATGAATAATGCTTTTGCATCAGCTTCAGAAATGGTTGAATCTTTTTCTGCAGGTGCTGCTTCAGCAAAGTAAACACGGTCCATACTTGCAAAGCCAGTACCATTACTGCCGGCCTTAGAAAATGGAATAAATAAAAGTGAAAATGTAAAACTATAAATGACGGTGTGCAACAAAATCTTTTTCTTCATGTATATGTTTTGCAGGATTTTAAAAACGCTTCGAATGTCGCAATTATTATGTTAACATGTAAATAATTGCCGTTAAAAAAATCTATATTAACATACTAAGAATAAGTACGATATAAACAATCAAACTCAACAGTAAAAACCCTTGTATTTAATTTTCAATCGTGTTATTTACTTCTCTTTTTTTCACGATAAACTCGTTTGAATAAATCTTTAATAAAACAATGAAAAGAGAAATAAGCAGTGGGCCAAAAATGAGACCAATGAATCCAAATAACTGTATACCGATGATCACACCAAAAATGGTTATCAATGGATGAATATTGCCAATCTTGCGTTGTAAAGCAAACCGAAAAATATTATCGACCGTTCCGATAATGATAAAACCATACAGCAGCATGGCCACGCCCTGCCATGTTTGGTTGTTAGCTAAAAAGATGATTCCAATGGGTACATAAGCCAATGCAGCGCCAACAACAGGGATCATCGCCGTAATACAGGTTATCACAAACCAGAACCAGGGATCTTTAACGCCAAGTACCAGGTAGCCGATCAATCCAACGATACCCTGCAACAAAGCGATAACCGGAATACCAATAGCATTGGATACAACCATGTTTTGAACATCTTTTCGCAGTAATGACAGGTTTTCATCTTTTAATGGAATGTATTCATATATATCCTGCTCCATTTTACGTGCATTCATCAACATAAAATAAAGAATAAAATACATGAAGAAGAGTGTGGCTACTGTATTGAATGTAGCGCCTAAAACCATGGGTATTCTTTCTGTAACATATGCACCTAACCGGTTAATATTTGCATCGCTTACAAAATCCTGTCCCACTTTTTTCTCCAGGTCATTGGCAACTTTTTTTAAAGATTCAATGATCTCTGCAGAATTTTCAATAGCAACATAGACTTTGCCCGATACCATTTCAATGAGTAACCCGATAGGTAATAGAATGATAACGCCCGAACTCACCATCAGGAATACGGCACTCCAGCCTTTTCTCCAACGCTCTTTCTCCGTGAGGTAGAACATGTATTTGCGCATCAGCACATATAATGTAACGGCGCCCAAAAGCGCAGGCAGAAAGAAATACAATTGCCAGAACAAAACAGTTCCCAGTAATAAAATGATGATGATAAAAAAAAACTGCCTTAATCGGTTCTGGTCTATATATTTTTCCATGATTAAATAATCGCAATAAAGATATTTCATTTACATCCCGTAAATATTCTTTTCTCAGATCATCATTCTTTTCCACCTTCCCTTTTTAAACAGGATAAATGCTGTAATAGTAATTGCCGTTTCCGCAACAGGAATTGCGATAAAAACGCCGGTAGGTCCCCAGTTCAGCGTGGTAGATAAAAAATAAGCTAAGGGGATCTGGAAAAACCAAAAGCCAGCCAGGTTTACCCAGGTAGGTGTCCATGTATCACCGGCACCATTAAACGCATTTGCCATCACCATACCCACACCATAAAATATATATCCGCAACTGATGATCCGCATGGCCTCAACAGCATATTGTTTTACATGTTCATCATTTGTAAAGAGTGAAACGATAGGAACCGGGAATATTAAAAAGAAAAAAGTGACAATAGCCATAAATGTAGCATTGTACTGCGCGGTTTTTATAACCGAACGTTCTGCTCTTTCCGGTTGTTTGGCGCCAAGGTTTTGCCCAACCAGCGTTGTGGCTGCATTACTTAATCCCCATGCTGGCAAAATAAAAAACATTACAATTCTTAATGCCGTTTGATAACCCGCTGAAGCAACATCTTTTCCCGTATCTGCAACCAGCTTAGCCAGGAATATCCAGCTGCAGGACATAATGATAAATTGCAAAGTTCCCGGAGAGGCTATTTTTAAAACGGTTTTGATGATGTCCCATTCAATAGCCAAATGTTTTTTCAGGATCTTCACCACGCCTGCTCCTTTAAACAAATGATAAAGCTGGTAAACTACACCCAATCCACGGCCGATGGTTGTGGCCAATGCCGCACCGGTTAACCCGAAAGCGGGAATAGGTCCCAGCCCACGGATAAGTATAGGGCATAAAATAATGTTGCAAATATTAGCCAGCCACAAGCTTTTCATGGCCATAGATGCATCCCCGGCTCCCCTGAATATACCATTGATCAGGAATAACAACATGATAACTGCACTACTGCCCATCATGATGCGGGTATAATTGGTCCCGATTTCAATAGTAGCAGTTTCGGCACCCATGATCCGTAATATATCGGCCGCGTAATAACTGCCTGCTACACTTAAAACACTTACTAATAATAGTGCTAAATAAATAGTATGGATAGCCGCTTTTGCTGCTCCGTCCGGGTTTTTTTCGCCCACCCGCCTGGCTACCAATGCAGTTGCAGCCATGCTGATCCCAATGGCAAGAGAATAAATGATAGTCAAAACTGATTCTGTTAAGCCTACTGTTTGAATGGCCTGGCTGCTATAGGGTAAATGCCCTACAAAATACAGATCCACTATAGCAAACACGCTTTCCATGATCATCTCGAGCACCATGGGAATAGCCAGCATAAAAATGGCTTTGCGCATAGGTATAGCCGTATAATCCAGGTCCTCGCCTTTGATTGCCTGCCTGATAAAATTTAATAAGCCATTGAACTTATGATAATAAGAAGTTGATTGCGACATGAAAAATCATATAAAAAATGAGAAATCAGGATGAGGATCTCATCCTATTACAAAAAACACATCTTGTGTTATACCAGTGGGGTGATGCGAACAATGATTTTCATGTTGCTGTTTTGAGATGTCAAATGTAGAATTTTTTTCTAATTAGCCTTTGATGAAAAATGCTGAGGTGGAGAATTAAAGTTTTAACGGGAAAATGAATGAATAAGCGGGCCATTACACAATCGTTACCTGGATGCCCATGCTGATTAGTCGTTCTTTTGAATGTGCTGATATGCCATCATCCGTAATAACTTGTTCAATATCATCTAAACCACAAATTTTTCCAAATCCACGCTTGCCAAATTTTGTACTGTCAGCTAATACAATGGTTTTTTGTGCAGCCTGGATCATTTTACGGTTTAACTGCGCTTCTAAAACATTCGTTGTGGTAAGTCCAAAGTCCATATCAATGCCATCAACCCCTAAAAATAATTTACTGCCTGAAAAATCATCCAGGATCTTTTCAGCATAATGACCGGTTACGGAAGTGGAGTTCTTTCTTAAAACGCCCCCCAACATGATTACTTCAATATTAGGATTGGTACTTAATTCGAGTGCCACATTTAATGCGGCTGTAATGACGGTCAGGTTGCCATGGGGTTTCAATATTTTGGCCAATGATAAAACAGTAGTTCCGGAAGCTATAATTATGCAATCATTGGGTTCAATAAGCGAAGCTGCTTTTTGACCGATTCTTAATTTTTCGGCAGACTTGATTTTTTCTTTTTCATTTACATGTTTATCAACTGTGTAAGGATTTGATAAAGTTCCACCTCCATGGTTACGGAAAACAAGTTTCTTATCTTCTAACAGTTTCAGATCCTTTCGAATGGTTACAGATGAGACATTCAGTTTTTCACAAAGATCAACCACTTTCACTCCACCTTCTTCCTTTAATTTTTCAAGAATGTATTTATGTCTGGCAGTCTGGTTCATTGTAGCATGTGTAAAGGATGAGATAAAATCAAATACTCAGCTGTATTTTAAAATTGCACAGTTCTTAGTATAAACGAAACTAAGGCTTTCATATTATTTTTAAAAGACCGCCTAATTATTTTTGTTGTTTCGTTTAATTTGATTTAGTTTCGATTTGCTTTCTTTTTTGTCTGCAATAGAAACCAATAGCAAGAAATGCCAATTGAACTGCTCAAACGAAATTATGAACGAAGCCACCTTATTAAGCAGGTGCAATCCTACAATGGGGTTTGGGACCTCGTAATAATAGGCGGTGGTGCCACAGGTTTGGGAATAGCACTAGATGCATCCGCACGGGGATATAAAACATTATTATTAGAGCAGGCAGATTTTGCAAAAGGTACTTCAAGCCGCAGTACAAAGCTGGTTCATGGTGGTGTTCGCTATTTGGCCCAGGGAGACGTAAAACTGGTCAGGGAAGCCAGCATCGAAAGAGGTCTGCTTTATCGGAATGCGCCTCATCTTGTAAAAAATCAAACTTTCATCATACCCATTTATTCTTTTATAGATAAATGGAAATATTTCATTGGCTTAAAATGCTATGATTGGATCTCCGGTAAATTAAGCATGGGTGCATCAGAATTTATTTCGCGCAGCGAAACATTGAAAAAGATGCCCGGTATAAAAAAAGAAGGACTGATTGGTGGAGTATTATACCATGACGGCCAGTTTGATGACACCCGCCTGGCCATTAACCTGGTGCAAAGCATTTGGGAAAAAGGAGGCTCTGCACTTAATTATATAAAAGTTACCGGTCTTTTAAAAAACGAATCAAACCAGGTAGCCGGGGTAAAAGCCAGGGATACTGAAACAGGCGATGATTTTACTTTTAAAGCCAAAGCTGTAGTGAATGCTACAGGCGTTTTTGTTGATGAAATATTGCAAATGGATAAACCTGGCAGTGCAAAAACCATTTGTGTAAGCCAGGGAGTGCATGTGGTGCTTGATAAAAAATTCTATCCTTCGGAACATGCCATGATGATTCCTAAAACCAGCGATGGCCGCGTATTATTTGCCGTTCCATGGCATGGCAAAGTGGTATTAGGTACAACGGACACGCCGGTAGAACAAGCTTCGCTGGAACCGGTGGCGCTTGAAAATGAAATCAATTTTATCCTGGAAACTGCGTCCGGTTTTTTAACGGAAAAGCCTGAGCGAAAAGATGTCCTCAGTGTTTTTGCCGGCTTAAGACCATTGGCGGCGCCACAAGGCACGGATCAAAAAACAAAAGAAATTTCCCGCAGTCATAAGATCATCGTATCGCCCTCTAACCTGTTTACAATTCTTGGTGGCAAATGGACCACGTTTAGAAAAATGGGTGAAGACATGATCGAAGAAATTGAAAAAAAGTTGAATTGGTCGCCCACTCAAACAGCAACCACCCATTTATCCATTCATGGCTCTGACAATAAAACGGATTGGAATGACCCGCTTTATTTCTATGGAAGTGATGCTGTTGAAATAAAATTACAAATGAATGGAACTGCGGGTAACTGGATCAGTGAGAAATTGAAAATTCATCCTATGCAGGTAACCTGGGCCGTGAAAAATGAAATGGCCCGGACGGTGGAAGATGTTTTATCCCGCCGCACCCGTGCTTTATTACTGGATGCGGCCGAAAGTGTAAGGATCGCTCCGGAAGTGGCGGCAATTATGGCTGCTGAATTAAACAAAAACCAGGAATGGATTGATGACCAGGTAAAAAAATATAAAGACCTGGCCGATCAGTATATTTTAATAAAGAACTAAATCAGCTTTTATTAAAGATTGCCTATGCCATATTTTTTTCTGAAACCCCCTGCACATAAGCCTCAGTTACCTGAAGCAGAAGTGGATCCGCATTATAAGCGGTTACGCTTGCAGGTGTTCCTGGGTATATTTATCGGCTATGCCGGTTATTACCTGGTTCGGAAAAATTTCTCCATGGCCATGCCCGATCTCATTGAACAGGGTTATTCCAAGGGTGAGTTAGGGCTCGCTTTATCCGGCGTTTCTATTGCTTACGGGTTAAGCAAATTTGTAATGGGCAATTTTTCTGACCGCAGCAATGCCAGGGTTTTTCTGTCGCTGGGACTAACACTTTCCGCTTTGACCATGATCGTCATGGGCGTATTTCCTTTTGCCACAGGTTCCATTGCCATCATGTTTTCATTGTTATTTATTAATGGATGGTTCCAGGGAATGGGTTGGCCAGCCTGCGGAAGGGTAATGGTTCATTGGTTTTCTATAAGAGAAAGAGGAACCAAAATGGCTGTCTGGAATGTAGCGCACAATGTTGGGGGCGGATTGGTCGGGCCATTATCTATAGCCGGACTTGCACTTTTTGGTGTTTGGGAAAGTAAATTTTATTTCCCGGGCATGATAGCCCTGGCGATTGCCTTTATCGCCTTTTTGTTGATACGGGATACGCCACAGTCCTGTGCTTTGCCGCCTGTTGAAGAATATAAAAAAGATAAACCGGCTAAGTATAGCCAGGAATTAGAAAAGGAATTATCGGCCAAACAGATTTTCTTAGATTATGTTTTGGTTAACAGGCTCTTATGGTACATCGCTTTTGCCAATGCCTTTATATATTTGGTGCGATATGGCGTTTTGGATTGGGCACCAACCTATTTACAGGAAGCAAAAGGATTTTCAGTCAGCGAAAGTGGCTGGGCTTATTTCGCTTACGAATATGCCGGTATTCCCGGAACATTATTATGCGGTTGGATCAGTGATAAAGTATTTAAAGGTCGCAGGGCGCCGGCAACAATTATTTTCATGCTGCTGGTTTTGGTAGCGGTATTGGTTTATTGGTTAAATCCCCCGGGACAACCAATTATAGATAACATAGCATTGATCGTGATAGGATTTTTAATATATGGACCAGTGATGCTGATAGGTGTTCATGCACTGGACCTGGTGCCTAAAAAAGCTGCGGGTACCGCTGCTGGCTTAACCGGTTTATTCGGTTACCTGGGCGGCGCTTTATTCGCCAATATTGCCATGGGTTATGTAGTGGATGCCTGGGGATGGGATGGCGGTTTTTATGTATTGATCGCTTCCTGTTTATTAGCCATCATTTTTACAGCCTTTACACTCAAAAGAGAGAATGACCAATTAAACAATAAACACAAACACAAACAATTATGAGAACCTTAAAGATTGCTGCACCGGCCTGGATTGCAGCCAGGAGCCTGTTATTTGGTTTGTTGCTGATTTTAGCAACTTCCATTGCATCGGCACAACAAAGAAATGTAAGTGGGGTAATCACAAACGCCAATGATGGATCCCCGGTGCCGAATGCTTCTGTGCAGGTGAAAGGAACCAACAGGGGAACGACCTCTAATGAAAAAGGCGAATTCAATATCATGGCCAGTGCCAATGAAATCATCGTGGTTTCGGTCATTGGTTTTGCGCCCATTGAACAGCCGGTAGGATCTTCCTCTACACTCAATTTTACATTGAGTTCTGATGCTGTTGAAATGCAGGGAGTGGTTGTTACAGCCCTGGGTATCACTCGTCAGCAAAAGGCGTTAGGTTATTCAGCCCAGCAAATTAACACTGATGAACTGAATGATGCCAGGTCCAATAACTGGTCAAGTGCCTTATCAGGAAAAGTGGCCGGTTTACAGTTATTATCTGCAGGTTCAGGACCGGTGAATTCAACAAGAATTACGCTTCGTGGAGATATCTCATTAAACCCAAATAACAACAATGCACTGATCGTGGTTGATGGTGTTCCGATGAATAACCGGGTGATCAGTTCTTCTGGTGTTAATGATGCTTATGGCGCAGGTTCAGGTAATGATGTGCCTATTGATTTTGGAAATGGTATTGCAGATATAAACCCGGATGACATTGCCAGCATTACCGTTTTGAAAGGCCCGGGCGCCACGGCATTATATGGTAGCCGTGCAGGTAATGGTGCTTTGATCATCACCACAAAATCAGGCCGTAAAACAAAAGGGATTGGTGTAACCGTTAATAGCAATGTAAGTTTTGATAATGTGCTTAAATGGCCCGATTATCAATATGAATATGGACAAGGAACCGGAAGGGCTTTAAATTCAGCCGGTGAATTGTATTATTCTTACGGAGCAACTGAAGATGGTTCAAGTACCAGTGGAACCAGTAGTGCCTTTGGTCCTAAATTCGATGGCCAGATGTATTACCAGTACGATCCGGTATTACAGGGACGTGGAGCAGAACGCACTTTATGGAGACCATATGAAGATAATATCAAAGGATTCTTTCAAACTGGAAGCACTATAACCAATAATGTTTCCCTTGAAGGTGGAAATGATAAAGGTTCTGCCAGGCTCTCAGTTACCCATTCAAAAAATGAATGGATCATGCCTAACACAGGTTTTGAAAGAATTACTGCTCAAACCAGTTTAAACTACCAGATCTCTGAAAGATTAAGGATCAATACCAAGGTTAGTTATACCAACAAGTCCAGTGATAATGTGCCTTCTACAGGTTATAACAACCAGTCCATCGCCTATTTCATGATCTTCCAGAATCCAAATGTGGATTTAGACTGGTATCGTCCTATCTGGAAAAATGGAATGGAACAAATCGACCAGATTCATCCGTTCAGCTCTTTCATCGATAATCCATTCCTGATTGCACATGAAATGACGAATTCTTACAAGAATAATTCAGTGGTAGGTAGTGCATCAGCAACATATGAGTTCTCTGATAAATTCAATTTGATGTTACGTTCCGGGTTGAATTTAATGAATGAAGACCGCCAGCAAAGACGTCCTTTCAGTACGGCAAATTTTCAAAGAGGTTATTACAAGGAGCAGGCTATCACCAATTACGAAATGAACAGTGATTTCCTGTTTACCTATAAGGATAATTTTACCAGTGATATTAATTTTTCTGCTTCCGTAGGTGGTAACGCAATGAACCATAACTACGATCGTATCGATGGTTCTATAGAAGGTCTGGTAATTCCTGGTGTATATAAATTAACCAATGGTTTAGCTAATCCAACTATGAATGTATATGACAGGGATTATAAAGTTAACAGCTTATATGGTTTGGCTGCGGTTAGCTACCAGGATAAAATATTTTTGGATTTAACTGCACGTAATGACTGGTCAAGTACATTACCAGATCAAAGCTGGTCTTTCTTTTACCCTTCAGCCAATGCCAGTTTTATTTTGAGCGATATCTTTAAATTACCAACTGCAGTTTCCTATGCTAAATTGAGGTTATCGGCTGCCCAAAGTGGTAATGATGCTGATCCTTACCAAACAAGTAAATATTATGGAAACAGCGATTTCCCTAGTTCAGGTTCAGTTGACAGGGTATTATTCAACGCAAACCTGAAGCCTGAAATTTCAACCAGTTATGAGTCTGGTTTGGAAATGCGGTTTTTACAAAATCGTTTAGGCTTCGACGTTACTTATTACAACAGTACAACAGAGAACCAGATTGTAAGGGTTCCGTTGGATCCAACAACAGGTTACACAAGCGCCATTTTAAATTCAGGAAAAGTGCGTAACCGCGGGGTTGAACTGATACTGAATGCTAAACCAATCAACAACCAGAATTTCAAATGGAATGTAAATATCAACTGGGCTAAGAATGAAAATGAAGTGCTGGAACTGGCTGAAGAATTAGGCAGCACCGGGAAGCAGGATATTGGTTATGGTGGTAATGCAACCATACAGGCAAGAGTTGGTGGAACTACAGGTGATATATATGGATTTGGATTTGTTCGTGCTCCAGACGGACAAATAGTATACAGGGCATCGGGCTTACCTGACAGGCCATCAGAAATTCAATACATCGGGAATGCTTTTGCTGATTGGAAAGGGGGTATTCAGAATGAATTCTCTTACAAGAATTTTACATTTAGTTTTCTGTTTGATGGTCAGTATGGCGGTATGATTTATTCTCAGTCGCATCATAAAATGACAGAACAAGGTAAATTGAAGCACACCCTGCGTGGCCGGGAAGAAAACTTCATTATTGGTGAAGGTGTTGTTTTAGACGGTTCAGGTCGTTATGTGCCAAACACAACCAAGGTTTTACCTGTTTCTTATTATGCTGATTATTATCGCCGTGCCAACGTTGAATCAAATACGTTTGATGCGTCTTACTTAAAATTAAGAGAAGCCCGCCTGGAATATGTTTTACCAAAATCAATATTGGACAGAACATTTATTCAGCAGGTGACAGTAGCCTTGTACGGTCGTAATCTTTTAATGTGGACCGACTTCCCAATCTTCGATCCGGAAACAGCGGCCTTTAATGGTAACACCATTTTGCCGGGAATCGAAATGGGTCAAATGCCTTCAACCCGTACAATGGGTGCTAACGTTACCTTGAGATTTTAAAAAATGAAAATTTCAAGCTTCAATTAAAAACATTAAAAAATATAAAATGAAATTCTTTAACAAAATACTCGTAGGTGCCGTAGCTGCAAGCAGCTTGCTGTTATCGTGTACAAAAGATTTTGTGGAACTGAATACGGACCCAAACAGGATCGACCAGATAAGCCCGGGTACATTGCTGAACCCGATTATTTACGGAATGGCCGCACATGGAATTGATCGTTCCGATGCCATAACTTTTGACCTGATGCAGGTTGCATTGCCTTTTCCCAGCGCACAGGGTGGGCTTCACCGTTATGACGTTTCTGAAAACATTGGTAACAGTACCTGGAACAATTCTTATCGTTGGGCAACCAATGTAAAGGAGATGTATGCTGCTTCTGTAAGAGCGGAAGATCCCAATTACCAGGCCATTGCATTAACATTGAATGCATGGATATATTCTAACCTCACAGATGCTTTTGGTCCTGTACCCATGACCGAAGCGGCCCGGGGTGACGAACAGATTTTTCAACCCCGTTTTGACAAACAGGAAGATATCTATGCTAAGTTGTTAGCGGACCTGGAATCGGCAAACAGCTTATACGATGCTTCAAGAGATATGGAATATGGAACGGATATTTTATATGGTAACAGCATTTCAAAATGGAGAAAGTTTACCAATTCATTGCACATGCGTTTGTTGCTTCGTTTGTCAAAAACTAACTTAAACACATATGCGAAGTTAGAATCGATGATCGCTGATCCATCAACTTACCCGGTATTTACCAGCAATGCAGATGGTGCCGTTTTAAGTTTGGATGGTATTACACCAATGGTTTCTCCCTGGGGTCGTGCTATAGATTTTGGTTTGTTTCGGGCAGCCGGAAAATTCTTTACCGATAACCTGAATGCTTTCAATGATCCCCGTTTGCCCATTTTTAATACAGAGGCAAGAGATAAATCAGGCAACACGGTGATTGGATATAAAGGTATACCCAGCGGTTATACCGGTAGCGAAAATCAATTTGATTACATTCCTTCAAACGTTAATAATGCATTGGTGACTGCACCGATGATTGTGCCTATTCTTACTTATGCTGAAGTTCAATTTATTAAAGCAGAAGTAGCTTTACAGGCGGGTGATGATGTTGCGGCAAAAGCGGCTTATGAAAAAGGTGTAAAAGCAGCTATTGAACAATGGGGCATAGATATGCCAGCGGATTATTTTGATAACCCTGCTGCAGCATTCGATGGAACGCTGGAGCGCATCATCTTGCAAAAATATTATGCATTGTACTTTGTAGACTACCAGCAATGGTTCGAATACCGCCGTACCGGCTACCCTGTTTTACCAAAAGAAGCGGGTATGGAGAATAACCAACAGTTACCTGTAAGGTTCTATTATCCTATTGAGGTTCGAAATAATAATCCGGAGAACTACCAGGAAGCGGTAGGATGGTTGGGTAGCGATGATATCAATACCAAAGTATGGTGGGAAAAATAATTGATATAAGTTGAACACTAAACAAACTCAGGGAATAAGTTGATTTTTATTCCCTGAGTCTTTCAATGAACCTGCGTTTTTTTAAAATTCATTCATCCAATGATCAGAAGAAAATTTATTCAGAACCTGGCCTGGTTAACCGGTGGAATTATTTTCACCGCCTGCTCACCTGAAAAGCTGGCTGCAGGTGAAACAAGAAAACGCAAAGGCTATGTAAAATCCGGCGGAAACGGCATTCCTGGTGTGGTGATCAGCGATGGGTACAATGTGGTTACAACGGATGCAAAAGGCAAATACGAACTGGAACAACATCCTGATGCGCTCAGTATTTTTATTTCTACTCCCGCTGGATATGCCTTTAAAAACCAGGACAGCATCGCCCGTCATTATCGCTTACTCAGCAGCGTTAGTGGCAGTAAAGATGTTGATTTCGACCTGGTACCTCTTGGAAAAAGCGACCTGGAGCACCAGTTTATCATCTGGGCCGATCCGCAGGTAAAGAATAAATCGGATGTGGAGAAAATGATGACCCAATCGGTTCCTGATGTAAAAAAGTGGATAGCAGATGCCGGTCCGGATGCATTGATACATGGTATTACCGTGGGTGATATTGTATGGGATGAACTGGAATATTTTGCGGACTATAACATGGCTGTTAAAGAAATGGGTGTTCCTTTTTTTCAATGCCTGGGAAATCATGATATGGACTATCGGAAAGGCGGTGATGAAACCAGTGATGATACATTCAACCTGACCTATGGTCCCAGCTGGTATTCATTTAATCGTGGCAAAGCTCACTACGTGGTTTTGGATGATGTTCGTTACCTGGGAACGGAACGGGATTATGATGGCCATATTTCACAGGCGCAATTAAATTGGCTGGCAAAAGATCTTTCTTATGTGCCCAATGATCATTTGATTATTCTTTGTTTGCACATCCCGGTGCATAACGGGGTAAAAAATAACAGTGACCTGTATGCGATTTTGAAAGATCGCAATGTACACATCATGTCCGGGCATACCCATTATAACATAAACGTGGAGCAGCAAAATATTTATGAACATAATCATGGTACCGTTTGTGGTGCCTGGTGGACGGGTAAGATCTGCGGTGATGGCACACCCTCGGGTTATGGTGTTTACACAGTTAAGGGAAACGAACTGAGCTGGCAGTATAAATCTGTTGGTGAAAGCATCGATCACCAGTTTAGCATTCATACCAAAAAGCTGGAAGATAACAGCAATGAAGTACTGGTCAACATTTGGAATCATGATTCGGCCTGGCAAACAAACTACGCGGTGGATGGCGTTCAGAAAGGTTCTTTGGAACAAATTGAAGGTTTCGATCCTGTCGCATATGCCACCCTGTTAGGCCCTGATCTGCCTAAGCCACGTGGATTTGCAGAACCCAGGAAAACCAATCATCTTTTTAAAGCAATTCTTCCTGCAACTGCAAGCCAGGTAACAGTTACCGCAACTGACCGCTTTGGTAAACAATACACTTCAACCCGTTATTTATAGATCATGAAATTTATTAGTATCCTTTGTTTTACTTTTTTAAGCACAGTAGCTTTTGCACAAACACCATCCTGGGACAGCACTTACCGTCCCGGAAGTTATGCATTGCGGGTTGGTCATTTTAAGAGTTATCCCAATCATAAAAAGGACATCATTTTCCTGGGAAACAGTATTTCACTGGGAACAGAGTGGCAGGAATTGCTGCAAAATAAAAGAGTACGCAATCGGGGTATCTCTGGCGATATCAGCTTTGGTGTTATTGAAAGATTACAAGAAATTACGGAAGGCCATCCAAAGAAGGTTTTTATCTTAATCGGCATTAATGACATCGCCCGTGGCATTCCTGATGATGTGATCGTTAATAATTACAAAAGGATCATTCACCAGATTAAAAATGAATCACCCCGTACAGAGATTTATTTTCAAACTTTATTGCCGGTGAATAATGAATATGGCGACAGGAATCATTTTAATAAAGATGAACACATTCAAAATGTAAATGCGAAGCTGGCTCAATTAGCCAGGGAAGAAGAAATTCATTTAATTGACCTGCATCCGCATTTTTTAAATGAAGATAAAAAACTGGATAAGCAATATACTTACGATGGTCTTCACCTGAATGCTGAAGGATACCGGAAATGGGCATCCATTTTAACCAATGGTAAATACCTGAAATGAGCCATTCAAATTTTATTTTCCCATGAGATGATTATTGGCATATTCCATGTGACAAACTGCAATAAAAAAATTTACAAATGAAAAACGCGATCGTGATTTTTGGGTTGGCTGTTTTAGCATCCTGCAATACTGCCAGTAATACCGCGGAACAAAAACCTTTGGGTGAGTTTGATAAACAGGGCCACCGGGGAAGCCGCGGATTGATGCCTGAAAATACGATCCCTGCTATGTTACGGGCTATTGATGAAGGTGTAACAACGCTTGAACTGGATGTGGTGATTTCAAAAGACAGCCAGGTTGTTGTTTCGCATGATCCATTTTTTCACCAGAATATTACCACCACACCTGCTGGTAAAACATTGACCAAAAAAGAAGCTGTTGATCATTTATTATTTACGATGAATTATGACAGCATCCGTAAATATGATGTTGGATTAAAACCGCATCCTGATTTTCAGCAGCAACAAAAAATGGCTGTTCATAAACCGTTGTTGAAGGAACTGGTTACGGCTACAGAAAAATATGCAGCCGAAAAAAATAATCCAGTTCATTATAATATCGAGATTAAATCAAAAGCAGAAGGTGATGGCGTTGCGCATCCGGCGGTTCCTGCATTCACAGAGTTGGTTATTAAAACACTGCAGGAATTGGGAACGCTTAATAAAACAATTATTCAGTCTTTTGATATTCGTCCCTTGCAATACCTGCATCAAAAATATCCGGATGTACAAACTTCTCTTTTGATATTAGGTACCGATAAAAGAACACTGGAAGAACAATTAAATGATCTGGGATTTGTTCCTGCATATTATAGTCCGCATTACAGCCTGGTAACTGCAGAATTATTAAATCAATGTCATCAGAAAAATATTCGTGTGGTACCATGGACGGTAAACAGTAAAAAAGAAATAGAGCAATTAAAAAACCTGGGCGTGGATGGCATCATTACTGACTATCCAAATCTTTTTAATGAGTAAATACAACTCAGTTTAAGGTAGTTTAGTTGTTTAGGCGTTTAGCTGTTTAGATGATTTAATTGTAGAAAGCATTCATTTTCCTGTACGGTTAGAATTCCGCAATTATACCAATATAATCAGGTAAGGCTAAACGACTAAACGCCTAAACAGCTAAACATTTGTGCTCACTCCTTCAAAATACTTCTCCAAAATACCTATAGGCTAACCTAAAGGAAACCCTTATTTATTATGTTGATTTCCAGCATGCTAAGTGATGGATTGTACAACCTCTTCTACCGTAAATTTTCAAAATATTTCGGGTATTTATTACCGTAAAAAATGCTGATTAGGTGGGTAATATCACGTATATAAATCACTAATTTTCGTGTTTTTACGGGCTAAATGTTCTTTACAATGATATTTTTAGAAACAGTTTGGCTTCTAACTGGTTGATAATTAATGCAATGATATTTTTACTTGCAGAAAATACGTAGTTTTTTAAAAATTATTGGTAAAAACACTTGCAACAATGAAAAACCCCTATTATGTTTGTGTTCGATAACACGTAGTACTACCAGTCATCCTTTAGAAAAAAACCGATAAGAAATCCGTACAGGTCCCAATAAAAACATTTACCCGCCTTTATAGCTTTCTTATCCCTCGCCACAGGAACTGGCATTCCAAATTCAAACTGATTTTAATCTAAACCCCTGAAAACATGAAACGTATTTATACCCTTATGTCTCTTTTTGCCTGCACTTCAATATTTGCAGTCAATACTTACTCCCAAAACATTTCTCAAAATTTTAATAGCCAGGCTGAAGTTGACCAACTAATTTCAGAATGCTGGACATTTAATAATATGGGATTTACTACCACTGCACCATTAGAAGGATTAGGTAGCACCCGCACTATAGCTAATGGAGGATCTTCAATTGCTACTCCGGAATTAGCTATTACTACATCACTTACAATTTCATTTACTTATACTGATATCGCCAACCAGGGAGCAAAAAAAATATTTGTTGAACTAGTTGGAACTGATACAGTAATTCTTTCCAATATAAATATTGGCGGACCTGCGCCATACACATATAATGTTACGCATACTGTACCTGCGGGCAATAAAAAAGTTCAAATCCGAACAAATGGTACGGTTAGTATTAAAGTTGACCAATTAAACATTAATGCACCCTATGCACATTTAGGTGGATGCCCTCCGGAACCCATTATCCTTCCAATAAAATTGAGTGCATTTTCCGGTAACATGTCAAATGGTA
>CAMPGG010000015.1 GCA_946885335.1 uncultured Chitinophagaceae bacterium | reverse complement strand
CCTGTGCACGAATTCTTGCCAAAACAATTAATTGTCAAAATCGCCGGCCCGATGGGGAGGCTTGTAATGAATGTCATTCCTGCGTCTCGTTTAATGAAGGCACTTCATTGAACATCCATGAACTGGATGCAGCCAGCAACAATTCAGTTGATGATATCAGGCACCTGGTTGACCAGGTAAGGTTTGCTCCCCAGGCAGGAAAATACAAAGTATATATTGTGGACGAGGTGCATATGCTGAGTGCATCGGCTTTTAATGCATTTTTAAAAACGCTGGAAGAGCCCCCTCCCTACGCCATATTTATTTTAGCTACTACAGAGAAACATAAAATTCTGCCAACGATATTAAGTCGTTGCCAGGTATTTGATTTTAAAAGAATCACGTTGAATGATACTGTGGAGCACCTGGCAGATATATGCAGGCAGGAAGAAATGAAGGCTGACAAAACTTCCCTGCAATTGATAGCCCAAAAAAGTGAAGGTTGCCTGCGCGATGCGCTTAGTATTCTTGACAAAATATCAAGTTTTACCAATGGCGAATTAACCTATACCAATACGTTAGAACACCTCAATATCCTGGATGAAGATTATTATTTTAAATTGATGGATTGCATGACGCAACAGGATCTTTCCGGGGCGTTGTTGCTGTATAATGAAATTTATAAAAAAGGATTTGAGGGTGATTTGGTTTTAGATGGATTCATGGAATTTATTCGCAACCTGTTGGTTTGCCAGGATCAAAAAGCTTCTGTGTTATTAGATGTTGTAGAAAGTTTTAAAGAAAAGTACCGGGAAACTGCAAAGAAAATTTCACCGGCATTTTTAGTCAGTGCGTTGAATATTTTGAACGAAACGGAATTGCACTATAAAGCCGCCCGCAATAAAAGATTACACCTGGAAATGGCGCTGATCCGTTTGAGTTACCTGCAACAAGCTATTTCACTGAGCAGTGAAGGGGATCATACCATTAAAAAAAAACGGGTTGATGAAACACGACCCGTAGCTTTCAGAAATCTTACTCCCATTGAAATAAAATCAAAAACTGTTGATAGCACGGTAAAAAAAACAACTCCCATTCCGGAGGCAAGACTGACCATTGAAACACCTGTTGAAAAACCCAAACCGGTAAATTATCAGCCGGTAAATACAACCCCCTCCGTAAACCAGTTGCAGGAAAATGAGCCAAAGCCGGCTTCCAAAACCACGTTAGGTGCATTGGCAAAGATCAGGGCACAGGTCAAAAACAATGGTAAAAGCTTCGGGCAAAAATTAAATGAACCCATACAGTTACCTCAATTGGAAATGGCCTGGAAATCCATTAGCTGCATGTTGCAGGAGGAAAAAAATCCGGCATATAAAAGCTTTGAACTAGCCCGGCTGGTATTAAAAGATGAAAACAGTTTTACCGTTTTTACAGCCAATAACCTGGAACAAAAGTTTATTGAAAAAGAAAGAAATAAAGCTTGCAGCTTTCTGCAACAGGAATTAAAAAATACATCAATCCAGTTTACCATTGAAATTGATGATACAAGGCCGGAAGAACCACTGCCTGAAGCACCGCTTAGTTCTTCCGCACAATTTGCAAAAATGGCAACCCAGTATCCTTTGGTAAAAGAATTAAAGGACCGGCTGCGGTTAGAACTTGATTATTAAGGGTGGTATCGTTGGATTGCAGATTCAACAATCTTTTCAATTCCTGTTTTTACCTTAATTTCACGGCTTCTTATTAAAATCGTAAATATTTAAAATTCTGATACGATCATGGCTGAAGTGATTCTGATGCCCCGCCTGAGTGACACGATGACTGAAGGAGTAATAGCGGCCTGGCATAAAAAAGTTGGCGATAAAGTTAAAAAAGGCGATCTGCTTGCAGAGGTGGAAACCGATAAGGCAACCATGGAACTGGAAAGTTATAAAGATGGAACCCTTTTACATATTGGTAGCGATAAAGGTGGAAAATTGCAGGTGAATGATTTATTAGCCATTGTAGGAAAAGAAGGAGAAGATATATCCGCATTATTAAAAGAGCATGCAGGCGGATCTTCAGAAGCACCGAAAAAAGAAGCACCTGCCGCATCAAAGGAAAATAAATCCGGGCCTGAAAAAGAAGCTCCAAAAAAAGAAGAGAAATCAACCGGTAAATCTGCTGCCATTGATTTGTCAAAAATGGAAGAAGTGGTTCTGATGCCTCGTTTAAGCGATACCATGACAGAAGGCGTGATTGCCGGCTGGCATAAAAAAGTAGGTGACAAAGTTAAAAAAGGTGAATTGCTGGCTGAAATTGAAACAGATAAGGCCACAATGGAACTGGAAAGTTATAAAGATGGAACGCTTTTACATATTGGTGCAGCAGAAGGTGCAAAGATCCCTGTAAATGGTTTGCTGGCTGTTATTGGAGAAGAAGGAAAAGTAGACCTGGACTCAATCATTTCTGCAGCAAAAGGTGGTGGCGAAACAGAAACCAAACAAACCACACCGGCAGAAAAAGAAGCGCCAGCAGTTAAACAGGAAAAAACTGCACCGGTAAAAGAAACAAAGGAAACATCATCCGCTGATCAAAATGGCCGGATCAAAGCATCTCCTCTTGCTAAAAAACTGGCGGCCGATAAAGGCATTGACCTTGGACAAGTAAAAGGCAGTGGTGATGGCGGTCGTATTATTAAGAGTGATGTTGACCAGTTTAAACCCGCAGAAAAAGCAAGCCAGCAAGTTTCAGCAACCACTGCTCCTGCAGGTGAAGAAGGATATACAGATACACCAAATTCTCAAATGCGTTCAATCATTGCCAAACGTTTGGGTGAAAGCAAATTTGGTGCGCCGCATTTTTACCTGACCATGGAATTGAACATGGATAATGCGATGAAGGCCCGCACGGATATGAATGAAGTGAGCCCGGTAAAAATTAGTTTCCAGGATATGATGATCAAAGCTGTGGCTATGTCACTTCGCCAGCATCCCGCTGTTAATTCAAGCTGGATGGGTGATTTTATCAGAACATACAATCACATTCATATTGGTAGTGCGGTTGCTGTTCCTGAAGGATTGATTGTTCCGGTCATTCGTTTTGCTGATCAAAAATCTTTAAGCCAGATTGCAGGTGAAGCAAAAGGTTTGTATGAGAAAGCAAAAAATAAAAAATTACAGCCACAGGAATTTAGCGGTAACACATTCACTATCTCTAACCTTGGAATGATGGATATTGAAGAATTCACTGCTATTATCAATCCGCCGGATAGCTGCATTTTAGCTGTTGGCAGAATTAAAGAAGTGGTGGTTCGCAAAGGAGATGGATTTGGTGTAACGAATGTGATGAAGGTTACCATGAGCTGCGATCACCGGAGTGTGGATGGAGCGGTAGGTGCAGCTTTTCTTCAAACACTAAAAAAATACATTGAAAACCCGGTAACCATGCTGGTTTAATAAATAGATGATTGCAAAGAAGATCCCGCTTTATGGCGGGATTTTTTTTGAATGACCTGGACTAAGTTTTAAAACCAGTTAGCGTTGGGCAGAAAGATTAAAACTTAACAATCCCTATTCAACTGCCCCTGCCCGCTTGGATTTTCTTTGTTATCTTTGATTCACTGCATAATACAGCATAGATTGAGGGAGCCCCGCTACCGGCAATTTTTACTGACTGTGCCCACAGTAATAATAACTTAATATTTTTAATTTGACTTTTCACGAATTACAATTTGAACCCGAACTGATGGAAGGATTGGATGCTATGGGTTTTGAAAAACCTACGCCCATTCAGCAGCAAGCTATTCCCATCATAATGAAGGATAAAGATATCATTGCCTGTGCCCAGACAGGCACCGGTAAAACCGCTGCATTTTTGCTCCCGGTGATCAATAAGATCATCCAGACAAAAACAGAAAGTATAGATACACTGATCATTGTCCCTACCCGGGAACTGGCTATCCAGATTGACGAAGCGGTCCAGGGTCTTGCATATTTTGCGCCAGTGAGTGCCATTGCCATTTTTGGTGGTAATAACGGATCATCATTTGAGCAAGAAAAAAAAGCGCTTACCCACGGAGCTAATATCATCATAGCAACACCCGGCCGGTTGATCGCACACCTGAATATGGGTTATGTAAACATTGGTAACCTGACACATCTTATTCTGGATGAAGCCGACCGCATGCTCGATATGGGTTTTTCGGATGATATTAATCGCATCATCAGCTTTTTGCCCAAAAAAAGACAAACACTTTTATTTTCTGCAACGATGCCACCGAAGATCAGGACATTGGCAGCCAAAACATTGACAGACCCTGAACAAATTAATATTTCGGTTTCCAAACCTGCGGAAGGCGTTATGCAAGCCGCATACATGACGTATAATGAGCAGAAACTTCCGTTACTAACGGAATTGCTCAATGGAAAAAAGATTGCCAGTATACTGATTTTTTCTTCCAGCAAAGAAAAAGTAAAACAACTTGAGCGGGAATTATTGAGGGCAAAATTCAATGTTGCCGCTATTCATTCAGATCTTTTGCAGGATGTAAGAACTGAGGTACTTCGAAAATTTAAAAATAAACTATTACAGATCCTGGTAGCAACGGATATCATGTCAAGAGGAATCGATATTGATTCAATCGGGCTGGTTATAAACTACGATGTGCCAAGGGATGCCGAGGATTATATTCACCGCGTAGGAAGAACGGCAAGAGCAGAAACAACGGGTGTGGCACTAACTTTTATAAACCCGGAAGATCAGCGAAAATTTAAAAGTATTGAAAAACTGATCGGCAATGAGGTAAAAAAGCTGGATACCCCCGAACACCTGGGCCCGTCGCCACAATATAACCCGGCAGCTTATACAGGCAGGCCAGCAAAAAAATTCAACAAACCCCGCCAACAGAACTCCCGCAGGTAATGCATGGCAAAGCTTTTGCATTAAATGAGTAAAAAATATTATGCAAAAGCTTTTTTTATTCTTCTTTATACTCTTTGTGACCACACTTTCATCCTGCGAAGTGATAGGCGATATCTTTGAAGTTGGTGTTTGGGTGGGTGTTATTATTGTAGTTGCGGTTATTGCCCTGATCTGGTGGATTGTAAGCCGGTTTAGAAAATAAGATCAGATTAAAATATTCTCCTTACGGTTACGCCTGTACGCTTTTGCTTACTTGTTAAGATTACTTTTCCATTTCTTTCAGTATGCTGATTCTTTCAGCAAGCAATTCAGGTTCATCCGTGGTAATAAAATCAAATTGGTGGTTTAATAACCAATCCATATCCCCGGGTTTATTTACTGTCCATGCATTTAAAACAATTTTATGTTTTTTAGCGCTTTCAATCCAGGATGGATTTTTACGAAAGACCGACAGGTTATAATCAATTCCGTTTACGCCATCCGCTTTCAATTGTTCCGGAGATTTATCTCCATTCAGGTATTGAACTGGTGCGGCAGGATTTAATGAAAGGATTTTTTTAATTACATCATAATCAAAGCTGATATAAATAACCTTTTCTTCAATCCCTAACTTCTGAACTAACGCAAAAGATTTTTCAGCTGATAATAAAGAACGTTGCTTACCAACCGTAGATGGTTTTATTTCCAAAACCAATTTGGTTTCGTTTTGATGCATACCTGCCTCCAGGTACTCTTGTAATGTGGGCAAGGTTTCACCGTTTGAAAGTTTATGTGAAACCAGTTCGTTATAATTCGTTTCTTCCACTTTAATTCCGGCATGAACCGGGTCATGAATGATCACCAGTGAATCATCAGCGGTGATCCTGATATCAAACTCAGAACCCTGGCATTGCAACCGGATTGCTTCCTTTAGCGATGCAATGGAATTTTCAGGTAAATTATTTTTTTTGAATGCACCACGATGCGCAACAATGCCCGTATTAACCTTTCCGGGAGATATGTTTTTCATGTTTTGAGAAACTTTACAACTGGTCAATCCAACAACAACCAGGAATACAGAACTAAAAAATATTTTTATTGATTTCATTCATATCATTTGAATTCCACAAATTAATTGAAATAGTTTAAACTTTATTTTCAATAATATTTGAAAGTTCGAAAAGTATTATTAATTTTAAGTTATGAAATTAACAGAAGCCAAAAACCAGTTCATTGCCTCCTGGGGTGCATTCGGAACGCATTGGGGTATTAATCGCACCATGGCACAGATCCATGCCTTATTGCTGATCAGTCCTGAATCACTCAGCCAGGATGAAATCATGGACCAGCTAAACATCAGCCGGGGGAATGTTAACATGAATATCAGGGAATTGATCAATTGGGGTTTAGTGGAAAGGGTAATCATTCCCGGTGAAAGAAGAGAATTTTTCAGTGCGGAAAAAGACATTTGGAAAGTGGTTCGTTTAATAGTGAAGGAAAGGAAAAAAAGAGAACTGGATCCTATGTTAAAACTACTTGACCAACTGGAAGAAGTAGAAGGAGATAAAAGGGATAAACATGTGAAAACATTTGTAGATACTGTTTCCGGTATCAAACGTTTGGGAAAACAGGCAGATCATGCGCTGGACATGCTGGTAAAAGCAGAAGAAAATATTTTCCTTAGCACCATGTTGAAATTTTTTAAGTAACAGTTTCGTTAGCAAGCTTTATAACACCTTCATCTTCTAATAATATTTCAATATTTTCTGAAATTTTAAAACATACAGGAATCATGGAAAATAAAAAAATTATCATAGCTGGTGGAACAGGGTTTATTGGGCAAGCGTTAATTGATCGATGGTCATCTTCAAATAAATTAGTCATACTAACCCGTGCCAAAAAAAATGCTGACAACAATGCATATCAATCAAAAAGTAAAATTTTACCAGGGAATAAAAACATCCAATTTGTGCATTGGGACGGCAGGTCAGTAGATAAGCGTTGGTTATGCGAAATGGAAAATGCAGACTTACTTATTAACCTGTCAGGCAAATCAGTTAACTGCAGGTATCATACCAAACAAAAACAGCAGGTTTATTATAGCCGTATTCATTCAACAGAGGCATTGGGCAATGCCATTCAACAATTAAAAAATCCACCCAAATTATGGATCAACGCATCTTCCGCAACTATTTATAAACACAGTATTGAAAAGGCCAATGATGAACAAAGCGGTGAAATTAGTTTAGCCAAAAAAGATAACATGCCCTGGAATTTTATTGACGCATTACGTACAGAAAAAAACAAATTGCTGGCCCGCCGTTTGCATCAAACAGGTGATGAACTTGCTGATCCTGAAACAGATTTTTCGGTTAAGGTTGTTAAAGATTGGGAACAGGTTTTCTTTTCACAAAGTACACCTGGGACAAGAAAGGTTGCATTAAGAACTGCTATTACATTAGGAAATGGAGGTGTAATGGTTCCTTATTTAAATCTTTGCAAAGCAGGATTAGGCGGAAGGCATGGATCGGGCAAGCAGATGTTCAGTTGGGTTCATATAAATGATTTTGCAGGAATGATAGAATGGCTGTTTGAGAATAATTCAGAAGGTGTTTATAATTGTGTTTCGCCAAATGCAGTGAGTAACAAAGAATTTATGAAAACACTGTGTAATGCCATTGGCAGAAAGTTTGCCATTCCATCACCTGCCTGGTTATTAGAATTAGGTGCTTTTATAATTGGAACCGAAACCGAATTAATGTTAAAAAGCAGGTGGGTGATCCCTGCAAGAGCATTAAATGAAGGATTTAAATTTCAATATCCATATCTTGAAAATGCTATCGCAGATATTGTTGAAGGTTATAAAAAATAGACCGGCATGAAAAAGAAAACATTAGTATTAGGTGCTTCTCCAAATCCTTCCAGGTATAGTTATGCTGCGGTAAAAAGACTGAATGCCTATAATCACCCGGTGATTGCTATAGGAAAAAGAAAAGGTTCGATTGGTGAAACCACCATCACCAATGAAAAACTGCCTCATACGGATATTGATACGGTTACACTTTACCTTAACCCGATGAATCAAAAGGAATATTACGATTACCTGATGAACCTGAATCCTAAAAGAATCATATTTAACCCGGGAACAGAAAATGATGAATTGGCAGAGATGGCATCCCGCAAAGGCATACAACCTGTGGAAGCATGCACCCTGGTTATGCTAAGTACAAACCAATACTAAACAATAAAAAGTATGGGAAGTTTACGATAATCTCCCGGGTACTATCACCCAATTTTTCATATTTATTTACTACACTATTGCACTTGTAATTTTTTATTACAAATATTGCGCTACGTCCCTTTGAAAAACACGCAGTAATTAAAATCCACTGCAAAAAAAAGTTACATAAACTTTTTAAAATAAAATCCAATGAAAACCCTAACTAACGGCCTCCTGTGCCTGTTTTTTTCCTGCAGTTTTGTTGCCGCAGTTGCGCAACCTCCCATTAACGAGCCTGATTACAATAAGCCCAAACTTTTCCAGGATTTACCGGAAAAATTAAATGTTCGTATAAATGATTTTGAATCACTTTTAGAAGCACCAATTGGAAAAGCGATCAATATTCCTTTACACGGTATGGCTAGCTTAAATGGTCACATCGTATCCAAATCAGATATAACTGATGCCCGTGTAAAAAGTGTGGTTGTAAAACTGAATAACCGTAAAGGGGCCAATTTTACTTTTACCCGTATAACCAACGATGACGGCAGTTACGAATACCTGGGACGTATCATCAGTCGTGAACATGGAGACAGTCTTGAAATTGTTTTAGATCACGGCCAGTACGTTTTTCGAAAAGTTGATCTTTATGATCTATTAGCAGAATAAAAAAATCCATCCAAATCCTTGTTCCTTTAGTTCAATATCCAAATCCAAGTGAAAATGAAAAGCCTGATAAAAACCGTAGTACCGGTCCTACTCTGTGCATTCTCTTTTAAATCAAACGCACAAGTACCCGTTTTAAACAGTCATCCTTCCGCAACACCAGTAATTTTTTTAGATTTTGATGGCCATTATGTTTCCGGCACCAGTTGGAATTATAATGGTCCTATTAATTGCGAACCGGCTACGCTGACGAATGAACAAATCACCAAGATCTTCAATAACGTAGCTGAAGATTACAGTCCTTTTAACATCAATGTAACCACAGACAGTTCAAAATACTGGAGTGCCCCGGTAAAGCAAAGAATGCGGGTAGTATTAACCGTTAGTTCCAGTTGGTATGGATCCGCCGGTGGTGTTGCTTATACCAATTCATTTACCTGGGGTGACAATACACCTTGCTTTGTTTTTACCCAATTACTTCAAAACAATGTAAAAAATATTTCAGAAGCCGCCGCACATGAAGCAGGCCATACGCTTGGTTTAAGACACCAGGCAACATATGATGCAAACTGCAATCTTGTTTCCAGTTATAATACCGGTGTAGGAAGCGGAGAAGCAGGCTGGGCTCCTATAATGGGAGTTGGATATTATCGCAATTCAACCACCTGGCATGATGGACCTGGTCCTTATGGTTGCACAAATCTGCAAAGTGATCTTGCAATAATTACAAGTACTAAAAATGGAATCATATTTAAAAATGATGATTACAATGAAAGCTTTCAGCATGTTTCGTCAGTAGCTTTTTCTGATAGTAAATTTGAGATTGAAGGAATGATTTCAACATCTGATGAAAAAGATCTTTTCCAATTCACCTTAAGCAATCAACGAAGAGTGAAAATAAATGCCGTTCCAACAAATGTTGCAGGCATAACCGGAACAAACCTGGACATCGCTTTAGAACTTTACAACAATAAAACAAAAATCAACACTTACAATCCTGCAGCAACACTGAGTGCATCTATTGATACCATATTATCCGCCGGCACATATCATATCATGATTGACGGTGTAGGAAATGGTTTTACTACAGAATATGGAAGTCTTGGACCTTACCTGATTGCTGCTGAAGAAATTGATTTTACGATTTTGCCTTTGCGCAAACTGGTGTTATCCGGAACTATTCAGCAGGACATGCATAAATTAAATTGGACCATAGATGCCGATGAAACAATCCAGCAACTGGTTGTTGAAGTTTCAAACGATGGCCGCAACTTTACACCACTTGCGGAAACCGCCAGCGATGCTTTATATTATAACTACCGTCCAGCATCTACTTCACCTGTTATTTACCGGTTGAATGTAAAATTCAATGACGGTCACCAATATTATTCAAACATGATCACTTTGCGCAACCAGGGTAATTTGTACAAACCACAGATCATGGGAAATATTATTTCAAATGGCGAATTAAGAATCAATAGCCCCGGAAATTACCTGTACACCATTTACAGTGTGAATGGAAACCGCCTTGCCACTGGACGTTTAAACAATGGCATTAACCAGGTTCAACACACACAGATCACCAAAGGTGTTTATGTAATTAAATATTCGAATGACCAGGAAGAATGGAGCGAAAAATTCATAAGCCACTAACCTTTCAATATGTTCTTTTAAAAGAACAATAATCCGTGCCCCATTGTTAATCAGAGGTTTTTCTATAACTTAGAAAAACCTCTTTTTTTATGAGATGGAGAAAATTTAACGGAGACACCATTGAACTGCCTATTTATTCTGAAGTAGAAGCAGCCATTCAACGCGAAATTTCATTGGGATACAAATTGAAAGTTTGTATCGGAACCGACAGCCAGGTTAAAGGACATGATACCGAATTTGCAACGGTCATTGTTTTTTTAAGAGAAGGCCATGGTGGTTTTATGTTTATACATAATGAAAAAACAAGACAGCAATTTTCTATCAAAGAAAGAATGCTGGTTGAAGTAGCCAAGAGTATTGAAATCGCTTATGAACTATGTAACTTATTCACCATTTACGATGTGGATATGGAAGTACATGCTGACATCAATACGAATCCTAATTTTAAAAGTAATGATGCTTTGAAAGAAGCAATGGGTTACATTTTAGGAATGGGCTTTGCCTTTAAAGCGAAACCAGAAGCTTTTGCCAGCAGCAGCTGTGCAAACAGGATGGTGAACTAAAACAGTAAAATTTTATTTAAAAACAGGTTCAGCAATTGATGAACTGACCTGTAATGAATGCTGCACCTTATATTTTGCGATTGCAGGAGATGAAGCATTAATGGAAGCGGTTTTATATAAATATTCTATCTTCTTTGATTCTTTTTGGGCAAAAGAAAATACAACTACCACAAGCAGAAATAACACTACCACGATATTCTTTTCTGAGAAAAAATGCTTCATTTTATAACATTAGACATTGCAAGATAATTAGTTTGACCCAACAATTAAAGATTTTGGCTATCATAAAATTGGTTAAAAACCTGGTTCCCTTCTGCAATATGAGCCAGTAATTTCGGTCTGCCCGTTTTTTTTAATGCAGAAGTCACAAAATGCAGCGGCAAGGCTTCCCAGGTTTTTTTCAGTTCCTGCATAAAATCTGCCTGGTTTTTTGCAGCTACTCTTTGGGTCACTTTATCCGTTTTGGTAAAAACAATGGCAAATGGTATTTCCCATTCACCTAATTTATTAACAAAATCAAGGTCATTTTTTTGGGGTGAATGCCGGCTATCAACCAAAATAAAAACCAAAACCAGGTTTGGTCTTTTTCGCAAATAATCTTCAATCATTTTTTCCCAACGCTTTCGCTCACCCTGCGAAACTTTAGCAAAACCATATCCCGGCAAATCTACCAGGTACCATTGTTTACGATCACTGCCGGTAATTACAAAATGATTAATCAGCTTGGTTTTACCCGGGGCCGATGATGTTTTGGCCAGTTTGGCCGAATTACAAAGCATATTAATCAGCGAAGATTTACCCACATTGCTGCGGCCAATAAAGGCATATTCAGGCAAAGTGGGTGCAGGACAACCTTCCAGGCTGGGACTACTGATTATATATTGGGAAGAAATGATTTCCATAAAGGCTGCAAGATACGGATTGTGTTTATGCCAGTTGGGTGAAGATGATTCAATGTCTTTTGGTTGACAACTCAATGACAAACAACTTAACTTCGCGTTCCTATGGCAAAATTACCGCACGATGATATAATCCCCTACCGGCAATCAACACTCGGTAAAAAGGAGCAGGTAGCGGGAATGTTTAATGATATCGCCCCGCGTTATGATTTTTTAAATCGTTTTTTATCATTAGGTATTGATGTTACCTGGCGCAAAAAAGCCATTAAAGTTTTAAAAAAGGATGATCCTAAAATAATTCTTGATGTTGCAACAGGTACAGCAGACATGGCAATCATGGCTTCCAGGATTTTGCAACCGGTAAAAATTACTGGCATTGACATCAGCAGAGAAATGCTGGAACTGGGTAAGAAAAAAGTGCAGGAAGCTGGTCTTTCATCCCTGATTGAACTTGAGCAGGGTGATAGTGAAACAATAAATTTTGCCGACAATTCGTTTGATGCCATAATGGTCGCTTTTGGTGTACGCAATTTTGAAAACCTGGAGAAGGGTCTTAGTGAAATGCTGCGTGTTCTGAAACCTGGCGGTCAGTTGATGATCCTGGAATTTTCTAAACCTAAAAATATCATTATACGTAAACTTTACAATTTATACATGGGAACAATTGCCCCCCAGGTGGCTCGTTGGTTTTGTAAAAACAAGGAAGCTTACAGCTACCTGAATAAATCAGCCAAAGCTTTTCCAGAACGGCAACAATTGTTAATGATCATGAATCAAATGGGTTATTCCGGTACCTCATTTAAACCATTAAGTTTAGGTATATGTTGTATTTACCAGGGAAGAAAACAAAATTCTGCGCAGTAATATTTTCTGTTTTTGTAGGAATGATCTGTATGAGCCAAACCGCCCAGGCACAGACAGACCTGAATCTTACTGATCACGATAATAAGCCATATTATTTCGGGATAACTTTAGGTGCTAATCTTAATCGCTTTCATACGCATAAGCATGCCCGTTTTTTAGAAGATGACAGTGTTTTAGTAGCCGAACCGCTTAATTCGGCGGGTTTTTCTTTAGGACTATCAGCAACTGCTAAAATAACTGATCGCTTTGAAGCACGATTTAATCCCCAGCTATTATTTACAGAACGCAATTTATTTTACCAGTTAAGGCATCCTGATCCTTTTGAGAATTCAGATTCAATTACTAAGAAAGTAGAATCTGTGATCGTTACGTTTCCTTTACAGGCAAAGTTTAATTCGGACAGGATCGGAAATTTTCGGGTATACATGCTCGGTGGTGTAAAGATGGATATTGATCTTGCATCAAATGCGCAGGCCAGGAAAGCGGATGACCTGGTTAAGATTCAAAAATATGATTTGGGAATTGAAGCTGGAATCGGTTTTAATTTGTATTTCCCCAGTTTTATTTTATCACCAGAGATCAAGATCAGCAATGGATTAAATAATATTCACAGCCGCGATAAAAACCTGAAATATTCCAGCGTTTTCGATAAAATGCAATCGAGGATGATCATGTTCAGCATTCACCTGGAAGGTTAAGCTATCTCAAATTCATCATCCTTATAATCATCATTCAATTTTTCAAAATTCCGGGCTTCTACTTCAAATTTATTATGATAGTATCCCTTTTTGATAGATTCCCACAGGTACATAAAAATAAAAGGGAAAAAGCCATAACGTAAAAATTGTTGTACATGAACCAGTTCATGTCTCAACCATTTTTTGTTATTTATAAGATCTTCTTTTGTTGCATTCCACAAATAAATAGTCTTTCCAAATACGATGGCCACATTATTGGTTCGCAATACAAATGCTGCGATACGTGCTATAAAAGATCTTTCTTTGACCCTGATCTTCATGGTAGCATTTTTATTGATTCCTGGAAAAACTAAAACACAAATTCCCTGCGATTAATATTCCACCTGAATGCTGCCGAAATTACGCTGGTATTCTCCGAAAGGCCAGCATTGTTTTCTACTTTATAACGTCTGCCCATTCCACTGAGTTCTAAAAATAGATTCTCTTTAAATTCATAAGAAACTAACAGTGATCCATAAGCGGTATTAACGGTTTGGCCAGATCCAATATCAAATCCATAATCCTTTAAACGGTGTGGAGGACGATTAGGCAAAAGCGGGTTACTGCCAAAACTTTCTGCGCCAATATTTAATCCTTGTTTATAAACCATCAATTTTGCTTCAAGCATCCATTTTGGTTTGGGTTGATAACGCAGACTACCCATTAACTCGCTGAAATTAGCTCCCAGGGGATGCGCCAGCGGTTGGTTATAATGTGTGTAGTTAGCAACAGAATCATTATGCGAATAAGTAAATGGGCGTACCCTGTTCAATTCTACCTGCAGATCCAGGTTAGGAATATTAAATACATCAATATATTTAGCACCCAACTGGTAACCGAATTTATTTGCCCACCATCCATTGCCTGCACGCAATTCAGAAAGTTTAAATTCATCCAGGATCAGTTGCCCGTAAAACTGGAATTTTTTGGCCACGTTAGCTTTGAAATCAAGACCTGCAACTGAGTTATCAAAACTTCCATTTTGCTGTTCCGCGGAACGATAAAAAATGACGGGATTCAGGTAGCCAAACTCAAAACGATTTTTACGGCCAAAGATCACACCTTCAAACAAACCGATGTTCAGCCATTTGGTAACATTTACGTCCAGGTGATGCATGGCTGCATATTTTTTAGGGAATAAAACATTGGCTGCTCTTGGTTCAGCCGCATGCAGTTCCATAAAGAGATTTTGATAATTAAATTTCCAGATACGGGTATTCAATTTCAGGAATAACGCATTGTTACTAAAATCACTTAAAAATAAACTGCGGTAACCATTCCCAATAAAATGTTTGTCGTAGCCAAAAGCAACATCAATATACTTTGTTACATTAAATGTAAAATATCCCCGTGCATCGAAATAATCGTAACCAGTTCGTTTGAAATCCTGGTAAAATCCTTGGCCCGGTACGGCCTCATGCTCACTTACCCGGCGTTGAACATATAATGGATCACGTTCCTGGTTATCGCTTATGGATGCTGCAAATCCAATTTTGTCAGCAATTTTTCCACGAACATGTACTCCTCTCCTATTTAAAAAAAGGTGTTGACTGTTATTAGATTCCTTTGAAACCTGGTAGTAAATAAATGGATTAATGATGAGGGAAAAATCTTTCTTATGCACCTCGAACATATTTGCTGGTGTTTTATAAAAATTTTTCCAGATCGGTTTTTTGCTCGCAAACTCACTATGATCACCCGGTATCCACTCCAGGTTATTCAACTTTAACCGTTGCAGGTTGTATTGGTCAACAGCACTCAGATTTAATCCGGAATCGGCCTGTAAAGCACCAATGATCATTTGTTTGCGGCTGAAAGGTTTTGTTTTGGAAAAATTTAAAACGGAATCAACCCGGGATTTTATTTCCATTCTTTCCAGGATGATATATTCTTTCGATTCCAGCGGCAGGTAAGTTGTTTGAGCCATAGTTGCCATAGGAACAATTAACAAAACAGCGACAAACGATTTTATAATAAATTGCATAGTGTTTTAAATATTTAAAGCCACCAGGGTGGCAGCCAAATAAGCGGTTCAAGTTATGGAAAAATATGTGATCAAAAACAGCACTATCGTTAATGAAGGTTCGCAGACAGTGAGTGATGTTTTAATATCAGGTGGAAGAATAGAAAAAATTGCACCAACTATTTCAGTTAATGCAAAGGAAATAAATGGTGAAGGGAAATATCTTTTTCCTGGTGCCATCGATGACCAGGTACACTTTCGTGAACCAGGCTTAACACATAAAGCCACCATCTATTCTGAATCTAAAGCCGCAGTTGCAGGAGGTGTCACCAGTTTTATGGAAATGCCTAATACGATTCCACCTGTATTTACACACGATTTACTGGAAGATAAATACACCATTGCTTCCAGGACCTCGCTGGCAAACTATTCATTCTTCATGGGCACTTCAAACTCAAATGCAGATGAAGCTTTAAGAACAAATGAAAAAAAGAAAGATGTTTGCGGAATAAAAATTTTCATGGGTGCATCTACAGGGAATTTATTAGTAGATAATTACCTGACCCTTGATAAAGTTTTCCGGGAGAGTGAAGTTCTGATAGCAACACATTGTGAAGATGAAAAAATCATCAGGGACAACCTGGAAAAATTTAAAGCAGAAGGAAGAGAACTTACAGCAGCCGATCACCCATTGATTCGCAATGAAGAAGGTTGTTTTGAATCTTCCTTTGCGGCCATTCAATTAGCTAAGAAACATAACAGCAGGTTACATATCCTCCATATCTCCACAGAAAAAGAATTGCAGCTTTTCACCAATATGATTCCATTGGCTGATAAAAGAATCACTGCGGAAGTTTGTGTGCATCACCTGCATTTTACTGCAGATGACTATGAAAGATTGGGTAACCAGATAAAATGCAATCCCGCCATTAAAGCACCCCACCACAAAGAAGCACTATGGAAAGCATTACTGGATGACCGTTTGGATGTGATTGCAACGGATCATGCGCCACATACCTGGCAAGAAAAAGATGAACCTTACCTGCAGGCACATGCGGGATTACCACTGGTACAACATCCGCTGCTTTTAATGCTTTATTATTATAAACAAGGAAGGATTTCGCTGGAAAAAATTGCACAAAAAATGAGTCACCATGTTGCGGAATGTTTCCAAATAAATGAAAGAGGTTATATCAGGGAAGGGTATTTTGCTGATTTGGTTTTGGTTGATCTGGATTCACCTATCCAGGTGAAAAAAGAAAATATACTTTACAAATGCGGTTGGAGTCCTTTAGAAGGGTTCACATTCCCCGCATCAGTTAATACAACTTTCGTTAATGGCATTCCAGTTTATGAAAATGGTATATGGAATGAATCTCATAAAGGACAAAGATTATCATTCAACAGGTAGGCCGGTCTTTCGCCTGTATTTTTAATGATCATAAAACGATTATTCAGCCATATGCAAATTGACAAGATAACTTTTAATGATATTGCCATTTTTCACCAGGAAGAGGAATTCTCTATTTTTCATAAATTAAACTTCACGAAAACGGTTGGCGGAAAAGCCTGGCTCAGGCATTTTTTTCATGAACCACATAACGAAATTTCAAAAATACTTGGCACGCAAAAGATCATTAAAACTTTAATCGATCACGTAGATGAATGGCCCTCAGATATAAGTAACGGCACATTGATGGTGATGGAAAAGTTCCTGGATTATCCCATTGACCCCGCACCTGAAAAACCTAACAGGATCAACAGCTTTACCTATAAATGGCTGCACCTGGCTGATTACTCCATGATCAAATATTCCATAAAACATTTCGCTGATTTTTTCCGCGGAATCCGCAAACTCGCAGAAATGTTTGATGAAAAAAACTTGCCTCCTCACTTTTATATTTATATAGAACGCATTAAGCAACTGGTTAATCAAATTCCATTAACCCGGCTATCTGAAACAAAAGCCGGTGAAAATTTTACGCGACAACAAAATCTTTATTATGCTTACCATGTAAGAGGTGAATACCGTTCGGGTACATTGGAATTGATTGATATTTTTTGTCGCCTGGATGCCTGGTACTCTATGGCGGTTGCAGTAAAAACTTTTAATCTTTCTTTTCCTGAATTCATAGACCAGCATAATCCAAAAGTGGAAGCCAGGGGATTATATCATCTATTAATTCATAAACCTGTGGCGTATGATTTGGAAATGGATCCCGAACACAATTTTCTTTTTTTAACGGGTGCGAATATGGCCGGCAAAAGCACCTTGATTAAAGCTGTGGGTGCTGCTGTGTTTTTAGCACACATGGGTATGGGTGTACCGGCAACCAATATGCGCTTAACACTTTTTGACGGGCTGCTAAGCAACATTAATGTAATGGATAATATTGCTAAGGGGGAAAGCTATTTTTACAATGAAGTCCAGCGAATCAGGACTACCATAGAAAAAATAAATGACGGGCATAAATGGTTGGTCCTCATCGATGAATTATTCAAAGGAACAAATATTGAAGATGCCATGAAATGCAGTACAACCGTAATAAAAGGGCTCATAAAAATTAAAACATCATTGTTTATTTTGTCTACTCACTTGTATGAAATTGGTCGCGACCTTAAGGATTATCCCAACATATCTTTCAAATATTTTGAAACCAATGTAACGGAAGATCAGCTTGATTTTAGCTACCAGTTAAAAGAAGGTATCAGTAACGACCGGATAGGTTATGTGATATTGAAAAGAGAAAAAGTTGTGGAAATGCTGGAAAAATTATAGACCCCATAAAATTATTTCAATTCTTATTTATGAATTTATTAAAGATCATTTTCCTGGCATTTTGTACGATGCTGGTTTCAATAAATATTTTTGCACAGCAATCTTCTATAGATGTTGAGCATTATCAATTTCAACTTAGTTTAACTGATGAATCTGATACAATTTCTGGTATTGCCACCATTCATGTAAAATTTTTAAAACCGACAGACCAATTTTCGATCGACTTAAAAAATATTTCCAGGGGCAAAGGCATGCATGTAACCGGAATTACAGGAATTAAAAGCTTTACGCATTCCAATGACAAAATAAATATTCTTCTTACTAATAAGCATAATATAGGCGATAGTACCCATTTTACTATTAGCTATAAAGGCATCCCTGCCGATGGATTGATCATCGCAAAAAATAAATATGGAAAACGTACTTTCTTTTCAGACAACTGGCCAAACCGTGCACATAACTGGTTACCATGCGTAGATGATGTGGCTGATAAAGCCTCCGTTGAATTTGCCATAACAGCGCCGCACCATTACCAGGTAGTCAGTAATGGAATACAAACTGAAGAAACCAATTTACCGAAAGGTTTAAAACTTTCCCGGTGGAATGAAAGTGTTCCGCTGCCAACCAAGATCATGGTAATTGGGGTTGCAGAATTTGCGGTACAACTGGCCGGCCATGTTGAAGGTATACCTGTATACAGTTGGGTGTACCCGGAAAACAAAAAAGATGGTTTTTATGATTATGCCATGGCAACAGATATTTTGAAATGGTTTATTAATAATGTGGGGCCTTATGCTTATTCCAAGCTGGCGAATGTACAATCCAAAACAATTTTTGGAGGAATGGAAAATGCAAGTGCCATATTTTATTCAGAAAAATCGGTTACAGGTAACCGTGATGCAGAGGCTTTAATAGCCCACGAGATCGCTCACCAGTGGTTTGGAAATATGGCAACCGAAAAATCATTTGCCCACCTTTGGTTAAGTGAAGGCTTTGCAACCTATCTCACAACACTTTACATGGAACAGAAATATGGAGAAGATACAGCCAGGTTTCTGCGGGATGAGGACAGGCTAAAAGTTTTTTCGTTCAAAATGCGTTCAACCATGCCTGTTGTTGATACATCAACCCACGATTATATGGAACTGCTGAATGCGAACAGTTATGAAAAAGGTGGATGGATATTACATATGTTACGAAGACAACTGGGTGACAGCATTTTTTGGAATGGAATCCGTCAATATTATAAAAACTACACAGGCAAAAATGCTGAAAGCAGGGACTTGCAAAACGTTTTTGAAAATGTTTCCGGTAAGGACCTTGATCAGTTTTTTCGAAACTGGTTATATGAAACCGATCATCCCAATATTAATATAAGTTGGAACTACAACCCGGTTTCCAAAACAATCAGTGTTGACATTCAGCAGATACAGAAAACCATATTTAAGTTTCCCCTGGAATTAGAAATTAAAACAAAGCAAGGTTCAGCATTACATACAATCCAGGTAGAACATCAAAAACAATCATTTGAAATCCCTGTCAAAAATCAACCCATAGAAGTCATTCCAGATCCAGGAATTAACCTGTTAGCTACTTTTAAAAGCAGGAAGCTTACCGACCATTGACCTGGATTTAGCACCATAATATTTTCTATCTTCAAATCATGTTAATCAAAACCTTTGGCAGCGCTGTTTATGGAGTAGAAGCCATCACCATTACGATCGAGATCAACTGGATGGCAACAGGCACACAGACGGTGATGGTTGGATTACCAGATAATGCTGTAAAAGAAAGTATTCAACGCGTTGAAAGCTCGATTAAAACCAATGGTTATTCTATGCCACGTACACGGGTGGTTGTAAACCTGGCACCTGCAGATATTAAAAAAAGTGGAACGGCTTTCGATCTTCCCATTGCCATTGGCCTGCTTGCAGCTAATGAACAAATCGCAAAATATGAAGCATTAAAAGATTATGTGATCATGGGTGAATTAAGCCTGGATGGAAAACTCAGACCGATCAAAGGAGCATTGCCTATTGCTATACAGGCCAGGAAAGAAGGTTTTAAAGGCCTGATCATTCCGGCAGTTAATGCAAGAGAAGCTGGCATGGTAAATAACCTGAAAGTTTATGGTGTAGAAACAATGAAAGAAGTAATTGATTTTTTTGAGAACGATGAAACAGGATTAACACCAACAGAAATTAATACGAGAGATGAATTTTTTCATTCGCAATACGATTTTGAATTTGACTTTAGTGATGTAAAAGGACAGGAAAATATAAAAAGAGCATTAGAAATCGCTGCAGCAGGTGGTCATAATGCGATCCTGATTGGTCCGCCTGGTGCCGGTAAAACCATGCTGGCTAAAAGACTGCCGACAATTTTACCTCCATTAAGTCTGCATGAAGCTTTAGAAACAACTAAGATCCATTCGGTGGCGGGTAAGATGCCGGAAAATTCAAGCCTTGTTTCCCGAAGACCTTTTCGTAGTCCACATCATTCCATCTCCGATGCAGGACTTGTTGGCGGTGGCGGCAATCCACAGCCAGGAGAAATTTCCCTGGCACATAATGGTGTTTTATTCCTTGATGAACTGCCTGAATTTAAAAGATCGGTATTGGAGGTTATGCGTCAACCCATGGAAGAAAGACGGGTAACCATTTCCCGGGCAAAAGTGGCTGTTGACTTCCCCGCAAGTTTTATGCTAATAGCCTCCATGAACCCATGCCCTTGCGGTTATTACAATCACCCCGAAAAAGAATGTACCTGCGGTCCGGGCATGGTTCAAAAATATTTAAACAAGATCAGCGGACCTTTATTGGATCGCATCGACCTTCATGTGGAAGTTACGCCTGTTGCTTTCAGTGAATTGTCTTCAATCAACAAAACGGAGCCTTCATCAAGTATTCGGGAAAGAGTGATTAAAGCAAGGGAAATACAGGATAAAAGATTTAAAGAACAAAAAGGGATTTATTGCAATGCACAAATGGGCAGCAAATTGCTTAAAGAGATTTGCATCCTTAACCAGGCCAGTCAATTGCTGATTAAAACTGCCATGGAAAAGTTAAATCTTTCCGCCCGTGCTTATGACCGTATTTTGAAAGTTTCAAGAACAATAGCAGATCTCTCACAGAGTGAAGATATTAAAGCAGAACACCTTGCAGAGGCCATTCAGTACAGGAGCCTGGACAGGGAAGGCTGGGCAGGATAGGCATTTATTTTTTCTTAAAAATGAAAATTTTATCCATCTTTGAAAACGTTCAATGAAATCTGCGTTTTACTTTCTGAATCAATTTTACGATAAGATCTACGTCTTGTCTCTTCCGCGCCTTCAAAACAGGGTGGATTATATCAATTCGGCACTGGAAGGACTCAACTTTGAATTTTTTTGGGGAGTGGATCGTGAAAATACCAGTATTGACCAATTAAAAAATGAATCATTATACTGCCCTGAAACTTACCAGCAATTTTATAAGAAACCACTGGAAATGCATATTGGCATGCTTTGTTGTTCTTTGGGGCATTTACAGATCTATGAACACATCGTCAATAACAATATTGGTAAAACATTGATACTGGAAGATGATGCCATTCCACAATTAGCAAACCTTATTTATTTCCCCGATATTATAAAAGAACTACCCACTGACTGGGAACTCTTTTACCTGGGTTATGAAAAAAATGAATTGCACGGAAATAAAGAAAAGATCAAAAAAACAATTTATCAAATACTAAATAATCACTCCCAATTGAAGTTGAGCCGGAATATGTATAAACACTTCTACCCCGAATCAATTGGCAAGTATTTATCTGTTGCCGGTTTTCATGATTGCACACATGCTTACAGTATTACCCTGGAAGGCGCTAGAAAATTAATATCACACCAAAAACCTGTTTGTTTTAATGCAGATAACTTATTGAGTTATTTAGTCCTCAGCAAGAAAATAAAGGGTTATATAAGCAAACAAAAATTGTTTAATCAATTCTCCGCGTTTAACGATTCATCTTACTCTCTTACCAGCTAAAAAAATCAAATAAAACAGGTTCTGTTTAAGATTTGTAAATTCGGAAAATTTTAAGCCGTTAATGCCAATTTGGCAAATTGTAATTAACAGACCGGTTTTTGGTTGATCACTTACTTACCGATTTACATTTATGAAAATTCTGATAAAGTATTTAAAACCTTATAAATGGCTTGTCCTGCTAACGCTGGTACTTGCCTCTATCAATATTGGTTTCTCTTTGATTGACCCTATCATCTTAGGTAGCCTTGTTAGGCTTGCGGGTAACTATCAAAGCAACCCTGAACTCTATCCAACATGGGATTCATTCTTTACAAACAAAGAACCTTATTATGGCGTATTGTGGTTATTGCTGGCATCCATTGGTGTGGCCATGGTTAGCCGGATAGCCAAAGCTTTCCAGGATTATTTTCTGAATGTGATTGTCCAAAAATTTGGTGCAAATATTTTTACGGTAGGCTTAAAGCATGCCATGAAGCTGCCTTACCAGGAATTTGAAGACCAGCGCAGCGGTGAAACTCTTTCCATTTTAACCAAGGTTAGGGCTGATGTGGAGAAATTTATCAACTACCTCATAAATATTTTATTCGGCATTATCGTAGGTGTCATATTCGTTTTTGTATATGCCGCACTTTATATTCACTGGAGTATTCCGGTAGCTTATTTGGGTGGTGTGCTCGTTCTTACTTTTATCACTAATTATTTAAGTAAGAAAGTAAAAGTGATTCAAAAAACAATTGTTGCACAAACCAATTCACTGGCAGGTTCTACTACTGAATCATTAAGAAATATTGAATTGGTAAAAAGTCTTGGACTTACACAACAGGAAGTGGAAAGGTTAAATAAAAACACTTTTAAAATCCTGGGTTTAGAATTAACCAAAGTAAAACGTATCCGAAGTATCAGTTTTATACAAGGTACATTGGTAAATACATTAAGACAGATCATTTTATTTATTTTAATGTGGTTGATTTTTGGCCAGGTAATGGATGCCGGCCAATTGGTGACTATGCAGATCTTTTCTTTTTTCGTGTTTGGTCCTTTGCAGGAAATCGGTAACATTATTATTTCATACCGCGAAGCCGAAGCATCTCTGAATAATTTTAATGACCTGATGAATAAAAAACCGGAGACAGCTCCTGTTAATCCTAAACCGTTGGGAGAAGTAAAAACTTTGGAATTTAAATCGGTAGTTTTCAAACACCAGAGTGCCCAGCAAAATGCCATTAACCAAATTAGTTTCACTGCCCGGATGGGTGAAACCATCGCCTTTGTTGGACCATCAGGATCCGGTAAAACAACGCTGATGAAATTATTGGTTGGATTATATCGTCCACAGCAGGGAAAAATTTTATATAATGGTGAAGATGAAACGGTAATTGATTTTGAAGACCTGCGTAACCAGATAGGTTTTGTAACGCAGGACACGCAACTGTTTTCGGGCACCATCCGGGAAAACCTGCTTTTTGTAAATCCACATGCAACGGAAGATGCATTATATGATGTATTGAAACAAGCATCCTGCATGAACATTGTTACAAGAGCAGAAAATGGATTGGATACCATGATTGGAGAAGGCGGCTTAAAATTATCAGGTGGTGAAAAGCAACGTTTAAGTATTGCGAGGGCCTTGCTGCGTCAACCTCGCTTACTGATCTTTGATGAAGCAACTTCCGCACTGGATTCATTAACAGAAGAAGAGATCAATGAAACCATTCGCGAAGTCTCTTCCAAAGGCAACCAGATCGCTATCATTATCGCTCACCGGCTGTCAACCATCATGCATGCCGACAGGATCTATGTTTTGGAAAAAGGTGATATTGTTGAAACGGGACAACATGAACAATTACTGGAAGAAAAAGGATTGTATTTTGCTATGTGGAGACAACAGATCGGCGAAAGAAAATTAAAGACTATTGC
>CAMPGG010000014.1 GCA_946885335.1 uncultured Chitinophagaceae bacterium | reverse complement strand
TTTTTTTGGAACACAAAGTGCACAAAGTAAAATTCACAAAGGCCACAAAGGAGAAAGGCCGCTAAGAACCGCTATGGCCGCAAGGAATATCAATTGAATATTTGAAATTCAATTTTGAATATTCAAATTGTTTCATTCCCAAATTGTATTATTATACTTTATTGAATTTCTTTACCTGCTGCATAACACCTTCGCTGCTGGCTTCAATAACATACCATCTTTTTTCATCCTGCATCACAATAGAATACCTGACCAGGTTGCCTTTGGTAATTTCAGTAACACCATAAACTGTTTTGCCGGTGTATCTTTTGTAAAGTCTTGCACGAATAAAAAGCGGTAAATCTTCCGCACCATAATACTTGCGGGATAAAACCACTTCACCATCCTCGTTATAATAAAGGATGTTAAGATTGTTATCAACTTTAAAACCCGCTACCCAATAATTACCCTCGGCTGACCAGTTTACTTTTTCAACCTGCGGAAATGCACGTTTAAAACAAAGGAGGATATGTTTATCTACAGGTGGCGTATTTGCCTGCAGGCAGGTGGAGAATAAAATGGCAAGAATGATTGTTAAGGTTTTCATATTCACAAGTTTTAATTACCTGTAAGATAAAAACTTGCTTAGGCTTCCTGTGCTTATAATACACGAATGGAATAGGCGAAAAACCTCATATAAACGGTGAATGAGAATTTGATTTAAAACCCCTTTTATAATAGGTGAACCATGATAATGCTTATGTAAAAATCATGCATGAAACACAATAAAAAATGCATTCGGGATGAATGGTTTTCGCATTGCGAAAATGTCATTGATTTTTTTATGCATTCATAAACGCAATAAAATAATTTGATGTTTTATGATGTTTGCATGCTTAAAGACAACGTGCATGTTAGCAATTATTTCAATTGTTATTTCATTGCTTCCAGGTAAAAATATTCACGCTTCGCCATCACCATCCCCGATCAATCGAAATAATTTGATCAAATTTGGGTTACAATTTTCTCATGTGATAAACACATAACCAGGTCTTGTTTCTACAGGACCTGCTTTTTTTTAGCCATTCATTTACATTTTAAAAAAAAGGGCGTCCGTAAAGAATTACAACGCCGGAATGCTTGTGAAACAAAAAGAGTTTTTAAAGTTTAGCGTTTAGGGTTTAGTGCTTAGCTGGTTTATTAAATAGAATTAAACTATTGATTAATGTTTTGAACTCTAAACCCTAAACCCTAAACTCTAAACAATTAATTATAAACGAAATGATACACCCGCATTAACCAGGAAGTCTGCAAATGCAGCATCTCCCTGCTGATGCACGCCGGTATCAGCCGTACGTCTTTTATCTGAATTACTTTGGGTGCGATTTCGTTGCAATGCAATGGGAGCCGATAAATTAAAACTTGCTTTTGGTGTAACCCAGGTAACCGTTGGTTCGGCTGAAATAATATAGCCTGGTCTCCTGAACCCGCGGCTGCCACCGATTAAATCTTCTGATGGTAGTCCCTCCATTCTTATGCCCCCGGAAACCGTTACATTTTTGATCATATATGCCAGGCCGGCTCTTACCATATATAAATCGGGAACACTCATTACATCGGTATTGTATTTTATCGCGGTTGCAGAAGCAGCGCCACCTCTTGTTGTAGATGTGCCATTTACTTCCCTGGGGTTCACCAGGTAGAAGGCACCACCATATACACCTAATTGGTGACTGAAATTATAAAAGCTGTTAAACTCGAATGTGATGCCTGTGCCACCATCGCCTGGCTGAATGGATTGATCTACCGGTCCAAGAACGGCAGAATCTGGTTTGCGATAAAAATAATCCTGGTAATTATAATTGCCGGTGGGCAGTTTGAGCCCAACACCCAGTTGAAAATTTCCTTTGTGTGAAGTTAACGGGTCTAACATCCACCTGTATGCGCTGAACCTGGCATCGCCAATGCCAAAGGAATGGGTGCTGTGCCTGTTCTGGCGATCATGCTCATACAAAGAAGAACGACCAAAGGCCATGATGGGCACCGTTGCTGCCAGTGACCACCTGGCATTTAGTGTGCGGATGGCTGTTATACTTAGTTCATAAGCATGGTTGATGACATTACTTTTTTCATCGATCCGGTGCTTTTGTTCTATGGTGCCAACAAAATGTTTGTACGATGTGTAATAGCGGTTATTGAGATTCAGTTCCCATCCTTTTGCATCGGAAGGCCGGCCACAAATACCCGCGGTACCTTTAATAGCTACACAGCCCTGCGCACTGGTTCCTGTATAGGTAAACAGGAATGCGATGAGAAGCATTATATATAGGCGTTTCATTTTTTAGGTTTTAAGCAATTATTTGATCGTTGGTTAGTGTTAATGATTGACAATGGAATTTTCTTTTTCCATTTTTAATTTTCCTGCAACAAAATCACCCACTTTTCTTCCGTATTCTGTTGATACAATACAGGAATTGTGGAAGTGAATGCCTCCATAAAAACGGGCCCAGTTGTTTTCATCTGCAGCATGCCTGAAGGATTTAAATGAACGGCTCGCAATGCCAAATTCCAGTTCAGATGTATCGGTATATGCAAAGTTGTCACCGAATACATAAGTCAAAGCTTCGGCATTAGCGGATGATACAGTGGAATGCCCGCAGGTATATTCCGGAAAGGGTGGCGTTTGTAACAGTGGCTGCCAATTGGCATCAATATATTGATTGATCACTGTTTCAGGTCTTGCCGTGTTTGAGCGAAACTTTTCATCCCAGCATTGTATGAAAGCATCGAATTGGGTAATGGCCGTTAACGCATATGCATACACTGTTTTTGGATAATCGAAACCTGCCTTTTGCGCAGCAATGCCAACAATAGCCATCCAATGACCTGGAGGAGAAAATTTTTTGGAACCAAACATAAAATGGCCCGCTACATTTAATTTGAATGGATTATCGTCCCAGAAATTAGCGATGTGTTTTTGTTCATCCGTTAAATTATCACCTGCTCTTTTTACTTTCATTACTTCCTGGTAATACAAACTGTTTGTATCCGTCATATTGAATGGCGGCGGCGGTGGCGGAACAAATTGGTTGGCACTGTCCAATACCAAAGGCCTGATTTTATGCCAGTGCGGTTCCATTGCGGATGAATAGGCAGGGGGAGTGGGTACCCAACGTCCGGGTACATCATTGATCGTAAACTTTGGCGCACTCCGGGTACTTGCATAATTATCGCCTTTGCTCCATTCCATAATGACTGCAGAAACGGTATCAGCGTAAGCAACCGTGTTTTCTAATTCTTCATCCGACATCCCTTTGGCCAAAACCATTTTTTTAAGACTGTCTGTATATTCCGTCATGCTGCCTGCCGGGAAAGTTACTGCCTCACCCAAATTGCAAAAAGCCAGTAAGGAAGCAAATTCATAATTGATGAATTTTGATGTGTCGGGTTTGGGAACATTTTCCAATCCATTCAACTGGCCTGCTAAAGAATTAAATCGTTCGGGATAACCGCCTGCGATCACTTCATAAGCAGCCACGCTTGCATACATGTAATTGCGTGAAGCCACGATGGGACTAAAATTATTTCCCATAACCACCGTGTTTAATTCATAAACAACATTGCTGAACTGGGTGGGGTCATTGGTTATTGCTTTGTACTCGTCGCTGTTTTCTTTACAGGCGGATATAATTAAAATGCCGGTTAACATTAACCAGGTTAACTTATTCATCATCAAAATTTATTTAATCAACAGAAAAAGTTTCATTCAAAGATTGAATGAAAATGGCCTAACAATTTGGTGTAAGATTAGATTTGGGAGGCTGGTGTGCCGGGGGAAAGGTAATGGTTGATAAGGCGGATGCCGGTGTTAAATCGTATAGTGTTTTGTGTGCATTAATCAATTGTATGTTCCAGGTGCAAAACTGGTTACTGTATTCGCTCCAGAAGTTTTTTAATGAAAGAGAAGGCATGTTTTGTTTGCCATTATTTTTTTCATGATTCAAGCCCACTACCATTTTTAGAAAATCGGTGTTGGCTGTTTTCAATTTATCTCTTTGATGGTTGGGTATGCATTTTAAAATAAGGAATCCATTTTCAATCTTCCTTTTTACATAAGTGTATGATTTGCCATCGATCTCAATTTCTCCATAATGGCGTTCAAAATCGGCGTCTTGTGTTTGGTAAGGGACTTGCAGTTCAACTTTTAGTTCTATCAATTGAGATTCATCGTAATGATGATTATCCAGTTGAACGGCTAACTGCTGATCTGCCTGTTTTTGTATATATCCCGTGATGATACGGTAACCGTACCAGTTAAAGAACAGCAGTGCAATGAGTAATATGGCAGTCAGACTTTTCACGTTGGTTTGAATGTACAATCTACTGAAAAAAGTTTAGAGTTTAGTCCTTCGACAAGCTCAGGATGACAAGTTTAGGGTTTAAGGTTTCGGGTTTAAAGTTTCGTGTTCTGTCAATTATCCTCTCATTTTCAAATTTTCAAATTAGCACATTGTATTTCAATTGTCTCATTGTCAAATTGCCAAATTGTCTAATTGTATCTAATTCCCTACTCGGTATGTTTTATTGTCTGGCCCCACACCTGTTATCGTTAAACTTTTCCATTTGGTTGGCAATACAGATTTTACCTGTACGATTCCTTTGGGTGTAATATCCAATCCGCCAAAACCCATTAATACGCCCTGCAAAACACCGCCGGCACCTGTTGCAAAATAGGGATTAGTTCCTCCTTTGGTTTCCGCTAATACGCGAAAGGGTGGATTTAAATTTGGCAGATATGCATCCTGGAACCAATGCCATGCTTTTGCCTTATCACCCAATCGGGCATATAATAAGGTAAAAATTCCCTGGGTCATAGCCGGTGTGCCTTCATCAGGAACCCGGGTTTCATAATATTCCAGGTCTTTTTTTACCTGGGCGGGATCTGTAAAATGTTTTAACGGATACGAAAGCAAATTCACATCAGCCTGCTTGATGCCTTCGCCTTTGTAAGTGGCATGTTCCTGCGTAACACCATCGGCCATTTTTAAAATGGGAATATTATTGGCCACGTTCATCCAATCAGGATCTGCAGCAACACCCAGGAGTTTTGCCGCTTCTGTTGCATATTTTAAATTAGCAATAGCAGCGGCATTGGTAAATGCATTATTGTCTACATTCTCCGCCCATTCATCTGCGGCCACAACATTTTTAATATCATATTTTCCGGGTCCGTTTCTTTCAACCCGGCTTGCCCAAAAATCGGCAGTAGCAGATAAAATGGGCCAGCCTTTTTCCCGCAACCAATCTTTATCCTGCGTTACACAATAGTAGTTCCATGCGGCAAATGCCACGCATGCCGTTATATGATGTTCAAAGGGTCCGCTCAATGCCCAGACTGGTGTTTCTTCCACACCGGTCTCCGCACTCTCCCAGGGAAACATAGCGCCTTTATAGCCTTTGCTGAATGCGTTTTTTCTTGCTGCATCCAATCGTTGAAAACGATATTCAACCATACTTTTAGCCATGCCTGGTTGCAAGACCAGCACAGCCGGGAACATCCATAATTCAGTGTCCCAGAAAACATGGCCATTATAACCCAGCCCGCTTAATCCCATGGGTGAAGGTGACAATGCGGTGCCTTCTCTTGAAAATGAGTATAAATGATACAACATGCTGCGAACATCCTGCTGGCTTTGCGGATCGCCTTCTATGATGATATCGCTTTTCCATAATTCCGCCCAGGCATTGGTGTGAAAATTCAACAGGCGTTCCCTGCCTTCGAGTTTAGCGAAGATGGTTGCTCTTTCTGCTTCATTCAATGGATCATCATGATGCGCCGAAGTAATGGAAGAACCCACAATGGAAAAACGGTAAACCTCACCCGCTTTAATTTTTTTACTGAATTTCATCAGGTGCATATTGTTGTCCCACATTTCATGGATCACCCTGGGTTCTTCACCATGATGTTCGCTAAATAAAAAACTGTTTGATGCACACATCAATAGTTTACCTGTCGGACTTTTTGCGGAAGATGTGAGCAGACTGATGGTAACATGCGGCCGATCGATTTCATTATAATAATTCTGTACATCCCTTAAAGCATCCGGCGCTTCCATTACACTGGCACCACCAATACTGATATCTTTTTTTGCCGTTATGGTTACATCCATCAAAACGGTATATGGCAGATGCCTTAAAGAATAATAAGTGTAAGAAACATCTGCTTTATCGCCATAATTAAAATTGGTGGTGAAAGATGCTTTTTGCATATCCAGTTCCTGTTGCATATTGGATGCATCCTTATTGCCGATTCTTCTTCCATCAATTTCCAGGTACATGTTCAGCAGGTTGAAACTCTTTAAGAAATTACTCACTCTTCCCCGGCCGTAGTTATCATATGCACCTGCGAGCACCACATCTTTTACTTTAAAAGGCTCGGGTGAAGAAACGATCCCGATCATTCCATTGGCCACTGTAATTCCATAATAATTATTGGGATCAATATTATTTGCACTGATCTTCCAGGGATCCTGTGACATTGCTGTTTTCATTGTTAAAACCAGGCACAAAAAAATAATGATGCGCATCATACATTCATTTTTTAAAATAGGAAATGTGTAGTTGATAAAACCATTTTAAGGTATGCAAAAATTTGTAAGCAATGGAAGCGGCCATGCTACTAATTATTCTTTTTTAATGATTCTGTAAATTGAATAACCTGCAGGCTGTCATTATTTTTTGCCAGAATAAATGACTCTTTCCCTGATATGTTGATTTTGCCGATTTGTCTTACCTGCCCTTTAATGGCTAATCCATTGAATTTCTCGTAACCAAATTCACCATTTCCTTTGTTTATGAGTATGCTGCCAAAATCGGCATCATGCCTGCCCAGTTCGATCGGGTTTTCATAATAATTACCCATTAATAATATATCCGGAAGATCATCATTGTTTGCATTCACAACGGAAGCAGATTTAAAAGTGGAAAGTTGAACTTGCCAGGGTAATGCCTTTGTTTCAAATGCCAGGTTACCCTTATTAATTAAAACAGCATTGGCAAAATAACTGGCTGATAAAACAGATGCTTTGTCCAAATTTTCCCTGCCAAATAAATCAGGCAAAACAGCAGTGGCAAAATCAGCCGCATAGAGGAATTTCTTTTTTAAAAGAGGTATTTGTTTTTCCAGTTCACTTTTACTCGCAAATGGAATTTCTTTTTCGTTCACATAATAAGTTATGACCTGCTCCTTTCTGCCATTACCATCAAAATCATTGTAATAAAGTTGTACAGGTTTTTCTTCGGTTGCAATCAACCGGTTATTTAATCCCAGGTTGCCGGCCACCAGGTCCATGTCGCCATCATGATCAATATCCACCGGCATTAAAAAATTCCACCAACCCTTTTTATTGGTCAGTGTTTTTTTTGTAAACTTTCCCTTGTTGTTTAGGTATGCATCAATACCGCCCCATTCCAAAGACAATAGCAGATCCTGGTCACCATCTTTATCAATATCATTCCAGGTGGCATCTGTTACAAACCCCGCAGATGAAAGTTCTTTAGCATATTCATTGGTTACATCTTTAAACCTGCCGGTTTTATCATTCAGTAACAGGTATGATCCTGGTGTTTCACCATAAGCAAAAGACACAGCTCTTCCACCGATAAAAAGATCTGTATAACCATCCGCATTAAAATCATGTGGCAGAACAGCGGATGCTGTTATATATAAATTAGCAAAAGCATTTTCAAGCCTGCTGAAATTTGTTTTACCGTCATTGAGGTAAACCCTGGGTGAGTTATGAAAATCTTCACCATAAAATTCGTTGCCACCACTGGCAACAACCAAATCAGTATGTCCATCATTATTGACATCTGCCCAGGCAGCGGATACATCCTCATAAATACTGTCATTAGCGATAACAACCTGTTGGGATTTGATAAATTTTCCGGAAGCCTGTTGTAGAAAAATTGCCGCCTGTTTATTTCTTGCACCACCAACATACACATCTTCCAATCCATCTTTATTGATATCTGCAATGGCTAATGCAGGACCTTCTGTTGAAAGCATATGGGGTAATAAAGGCTCCCTGTCAAATTCATTAAAACGGTTCTCTTTGTGTAAAAATGCCAAACCGGTATTACCGGTTATATCAGCCACCTGGTTAACGGTGCTTTTTGAATGATCCCTGAGAGTAGAAAAATTAAATGCCGGCAGATTTTGCTGGTAGGTTAATGTTATTGCCGACTGAGCCTGGTCTATATCCACCCGCTGGTAAGTATTATCCGGCCAGATAAGGTGAATGGAATCAATTTTTGTGTCTTTCAACCCGATGAGCAGGGGCGTTTCCATGCTTGACATAAATCCTTTTGCCGGAAATTTTTGATAGGTGCGAATTTCATTATTCGCATATACGATAACGGTAGCACCAACAGCGTTTATATTTTGCGGAGTGCCTTTTAGATTTATTTGTAAACTGGAGGCTCCTGGTGTAGTATTGGATTTGTTCTCATAAATCCAAACCGGCGCATCAATATTGTTGACCACGATATCCAGGTCGCCGTCATTATCCAGGTCAGCATACACGGCGCCATTTGAAAAACCAGTTTGGTCATTCCCTATTTTTTTCTCCTGGTCACTAAAAGCCAGGTTACCATTATTGAGAAAGAATTTATTGGGAATTTTAATTTCAGGGAATTTGTCGATCAATGAAATATCCGAACTACCCATTTTATTGCTCACAATCTTTTGCTGTACCTCGCTGCCCGATACAAAATTGATATAATCAATATCATTCATCCGCTTAGGTATCCCGTTAGAAACAAAAAGATCCTTCAAACCATCATTATCAAAATCAACCCATAAAGGCGCCCAACTCCAGTCAGTGGCAGCAATGCCGGCATAATAACCAACTTCGCTGAACATACCGTTGCCGCGATTGTACTGAAGGTTGTTCCTGGCATATTGATAATTATAACCAAAGCCGATCTTGCCAAAAAAAATATTGTATTCATCATCACCCAAAGAACGTTTCAGAATATAAGGGTCAGCCGGCAGCATATCCATTGAGATGATTTCCGGGTATGCATCATTGTTAGCATCGGCTACATCAACACCCATAGAGTACTGGCTGGTATGCATCAGGTGTTCATTGACCTGTTCTTTAAACGTTCCGTTTTTTTGGTTGATGTATAAATAATCATTTTCATGAAAATCGTTTCCGATATAAATATCCGGGTAACCATCCAGGTTAATATCGGCAACAGATATGCCCAAACCATAACCGATAGCCGTACTTTGAATACCGGTTTCGCTGGTTACATCATGAAATTTATTTCCATCATTGCGAAAGATCCTGTCGCCGGCTAATGGGTGTTGTACACCTTCAAAATTGTTCCGGGGCCTGTAGGTCCCATTCTGGTGCACGGAATGATTCATCAAAAACATATCCAGGTCGCCATCCATATCATAATCCAGGAAGGCAGCCTGTGTGCTGAATCCGGAGAATGCTAAACCATATTCATTAGCCCTGTCAGTATATTGCGGTATTCCCTTTTGATCAATACTATCGCAGATGAGTAGTTGATTTTTACTTTTCAGTGTTTCATATTCACCCACCCGGCATACATAAATATCCAGTAAACCATCATTATTGATGTCAACTACGGAAATACCGGTGGTCCATCCGCCATCCTGTGGAATACGGGCAGGTTGGGTAACATCTTTAAAATGCAATTTGCCCTGGTTGATATATATTTTATTCTGCGCCTGGTTGCTGCCAAAAAATAAATCGATCAAACCGTCATTATTAAAATCACCTGCGCCCACGCCACTGCCATTATAAAAATAAATGTATTTAAACAGGTTAAATTCGGGATTGTAAACAAGATTGTTGCTAAAATCGATACCCGTTGTTTTGTGATCAAGCAACTGGAACAACACATCTTTCTGTTCTTCTTTTTTTGCGCAGGTTAACAGGCATAACATCATCCCTATAAAAAATATATTTATTGGTTGCCCAACTTTTATGCTGCTATTATGCTTTTGTTGCGTCGCACTCTTCATCTTTCTGTTATATATTTAGCATTTGCGTTTAGCATGACTGTATTAAAACCTGGCACTGTACAATCCACTTTCAGCTGGATCAAATTTTTGCGGGAAGATAAACAACATCAAATGTATAATTTCATCATAAAGCTTTTACAGTTGCTAACAGGAAGAATATTAAATTTAATGTAAAAAATACATAAGGAATTATATTGTAAAAAAATAGCGGGCAATCCGCCCTTTTCAAACTGCATTAATTATGAAACGATGGATCGTCTTTTTTTTATTACTGGTAATTATTATAATAGCTGTCATTTATCTACTGATACCTTCTCAATTGACCATAAAAAACATGGTTATGGTGAAAGCAAACCAACATGCGGCATCCAGGCATATCGATAATCAATCGCAATGGAGTTCATGGTGGCCTGGTGAAAAACCTTTACAATATGAAGGACAGCAATACCATTTTAATCCCCTGGCTTTTGATGCAACAAGTGTGATCATTTCCAACAACAACGATAGTATTTCGGGGTTAATGAAATTATATCCGCTTGCTTTGGATACATTATCCTTACAATGGGAATTTAAAAAAGATGCTTCTTCCAACCCTGTTCAACGGGTGAAGGATTATTTTTTTGTAAAGCAAACCGGGCAACGATTTAACCAGGTGGTTGGAGCAATGAAGGAATTTATGGATTCGCCCGGCAACCTGTATGGATTTGAAGTACAGGAAACAATCGTACCCGATACGTTAATGGTGGCCATAAAAACGGTCATTGATCATTATCCAAATACGGATGATGTATATAAACTGGTTGAAAGACTTCGCGACTATATTAAAAAATCGCAGGCTGAAGAAACCAATCAACCTATGCTGAACATTTTAAAAATCGATTCAACCAAATATCAATACATGGTTGCTATCCCTGTAAATAAAGTATTACCCGATGCAGGTGAAATACAAATGAAGCGAATGATACCAGGAAATATTTTAGTGACTGAAATACGCGGAGGTGAAGCAACTATCGATGCAGCATTTGATACATTTGATAAACTGATCACTGATTACAGAAAAACATCACCCGCCATTCCTTTTCAATTATTAATCACAAACCGGCAGGTAGTAAGAGATACTTCCAAGTGGATCACCAAATTGTATTACCCCGTTATTTAATTGAGTTTTATTGCTGGTTATTATTTATTGCAAACAGCAATGGCTTGTCATTATTACGGGTCATTAAAAAATGATCTTCACCTTTAATTTTCAATGGTTGAATACTCCTGATTTCTCCCAGCAGGTTAAGACCGGTTTTTGCTGGTTTAATGACAGCAAATTTACCATTACCCTTATTTAACAGGACATTGCCGTAGTCAGCATCCAGCCTGCCAAACTGTGGAAGCCATCCATATTTATTTCCACCTGTAACCAGGTCTGGCAAACCGTCGTTATTGAGATCTGTTGCCGTAATTGCATTTACACAGGAAAACTGGATTACAGCGGGGAGGTTGGTGAGTGTAAAATTTCCTTTACCATCATTGATTGCAATGGCGGAAGAAGGGTAGTTAAAATGTTTTACTTCAGCCGCATCGATCAACTCTTTTGGAAACAGGTCCTGCACAGTACTCCTGGCATATTCCTCATTCCTAAGATTTTTCTTTTTAAGGCCGGGTAATTGTTCGGTGATCTCCCGCTTCATAAATACAGGAACATCTTTACCATTAATATGCCGGGTAATGATTTTGTCGGCCATTCCATTTTTATCAAAATCATTCATCCACATTTTAACGGGATTTTTTTCACCTGGTTCCAGGTAAAAATTTTCACCAATATTACCCAATACAAGATCCAGATCTCCATCATTATCCAGATCTTTTGCCAGTAAACTTTGCCATAATCCTGTAAAATTTTCCAGGCCTGATTTAATTTCTGTAAACTTATTATTTCCACTGTAGCTAAAAATTTTTGGATGGATCCATTCACCAATGATGATCAATTCCTTTTTATTATCTCCATTTATATCAGCCCATGCTGCACCTGTTACCATTCCTGCATTTTGAATGGATGGATTTTCCTTGCTGATGTCTTTGAACTTGCCTTTCCCATCATTTATAAGCAATGCACTTGCCGGGGTAGTTCCATAATCACCGGGAACGCTTCGGCTGCCAACAAACAGGTCAGCATCACCATCATTGTCAAAATCATGCGCAGTTACAACAGCAGTATTCATCGTATTTACCGGTAAAGCATTTGCATCATAGGTGAAATTTCCTTTTCCATCGTTGATGTATAACCGGTTTTGTAATTCTTTTGAACCCACTGAATAATTATTGCCACCACTCCCCACGAACAGGTCCTGGTCACCATCTTTATCCGAATCAAAAAACAGTACCGCAACATCTTCATACATTTTAAACGTTTCGAAAATGGGATCCTGTTTCAGTTCAAATCCTTTGGCTTTTTGTATATACAACTGGCCGGGTTGGTTGGCAGCACCGCCAACATACACATCCTGCAATCCATCTCCATTTACATCTGCAACGGCAGCTTGCGGTCCTTCTTTTGAAAGCAATACCGGGATATTTCTTTCATAATAAAAATCGGTGTAATCGTCTTCTTTATGAGATATGAAATTGTTATCGATCAAATTAAAAAGGGAATTATTTTTTTCTGTTACCAGGCTGGCCATCAGAAATAAATTTTGTGTGTCAGCCGAAGTGGATTTTTCTATCACATGCACTGAATCTATTTCAGGTGAAGTAACCCGGCTGATTGAAAGATCAGGCCATATGATATGAACTGAATCCACTTTTTTATTTCCCAATCCTACCAAAATTTTATAATCAACTGAGGATTGAAAACCACGGCTGGGCATTTGATCGCGACTTAATATTTCATCTCCTGAAAATATTTTTACATGGCTGCCAATTGCATAAGTATTTTGTTCATCTCCTTTTAACTGGAAACCAATAAAATGATCTACAGCATCTCCGGTTTGTTCACGGCTAGTATTGCGATAAATAAAAGCAGGTTGATTTACATTGTTGATGATAAGATCAAGATCGCCATCATTATCCAGGTCGCCATAGGCGGCACCATTTGAAAAAGAAGGTGTGGTAAATCCCCAGTCATTACCGGCATCTGTAAATTTTAAATTCCCGGTATTCCGGAAAGCCTTATTGAGTACAGGTTTGGAAGGCATTTTTTGTAGCACGGAATCTATCGTTGCTTTTTCGCCAGTCATAACCATATGCTGGATCACATCATTTGCAAAGAATTCCATAAAATCCTGGTCCGTCACATCGTTGTAAATACCATTGCTGATATAGATGTCCGTTAGTCCGTCATTATCGGCGTCAAACATCAGTCCGCCCCAGCTCCAGTCAGATGCGGCCACACCACTGTAATGCGCAATGTCCATGAATTTTCCATTTCCATTATTCAATTGCAATGTGTTTTGCATGTACTGGTGGTAAAAACCGGAGTTCACTTTCAACCGGTAAACATCGATATTGTCAAAACTGGATGTTGTTTTCAGCCGGTAATCATCGTCAGGAAGCATATCGGTTACCAAAATATCCGGGTAACCGTCATTATTAATATCAGCCATATCCGCACCCATACTGGCCAGGCTGGTATGTTGTAAATAATTTTCTATCTCGTCTTTAAACGTTCCGTTTTGCTGGTTGATATATAAATAATCTCTTTCAAAAAAATCATTGCTTACATATACGTCAGGATAATGATCTCCATTTACATCGGCCACTGTTACACCCAGTCCAAAACTTATGAGGCTGCCGTATATCCCGGCTTCTTTACTTACATCTGTAAATTTGCCATTATCATTGCGGAGTAAATGATCGCCTCCGCCTTTTAAAAAATCAGCAACCGGCCAGTCTTCTGCACGCAGGTTTCTCTTGTTGGCGTAATTGAGCGTGTTAACGGGGATGAAACTGTTGTTGATGATGAATACATCCAGGTCGCCATCTATATCATAATCGAAAAATGCGGCATGCGTGGTATAACCACCTTTATTGGTAAGGCCATATTTTTCGGCTTCTTCCGTAAAAGTTAGATCATGGTTATTGATGTATAATTTACTTTCTGGTGGAACACCATTCATATAACCAGCATTGCATACATATATATCCAACCAGCCATCTGCATTGATATCAACCATTACCACGCCGGTACTCCATTGTTCTTTGTCCTCAATCCCTGCATTTACTGAAATGTCATCGAACTGCCAATCACCCTTATTCAGGTATAATTTATTACTGCCCATATTGGCAGTAAAAAAAACATCTGCTAATCCATCGTTATTAATATCGCCAATACCAACACCACCACCATTATAATAATTGCGGTAGCTGAATATGTTGAAGTCTTTGGTATTGTAAATGGCATTATTAAAGTCAATGCCGGAATTTTCGACCCGGGAAAACAAAAAGGCCTGTTCTTTTTTTTTCTGGCAGGAAAAAAAGGATATTAAAATCAGTAGGGTTACAAATGTTATGCGAATCATAAGCGGGATAAAATTGAAAAAGGTCATTGTAAAAATGACCCTTTTCACTCATAAAAAAAATTGAAAACTTATTTAGTAACCTGGGTTCTGTGTCAGGTTTGGATTAACCGCTAATTGCGTACTTGGGATTGGGAATAATAGATTTTTTGGAAGGTTTACGCTTTTTTCCTGCCATGATTCCAGGAATTTACCAAATCGAATAAGGTCCTGGCGTCTCCAGCCTTCCCAATACATTTCTCTTCCTCTTTCATCAATCAGGTTATCTAATGTTATGGCAGCTAAAGGTGTTGCTCCACGTTTTGACCGGATGTCATTTACAATAGGTAACGCCCCGGCAGCATTATTCATTCTCACCATAGCTTCTGCTTTCATTAGCAATACATCGGCATACCTGAAAATAACCCAGTCGTTATTTTTTTGATCACCAGCTGTGGCATAGTCAAAAGGATATTTATTCACCCTGATACCAGTGATCTCTAAATTATTGCCTGTTTCTCGCAATTCAACCTGCGGCGTAAATACCAAAGGATTACCTTTTCTATCATTTAAAGCAGCGTCTGTGGTTAAATTGTATTGCTGACCTATAAGGAATCCTGCATTTACTCTTTGACCGGGATTAGGCAGTGCACCGGGATAAGTATAATACATTCCCCTTCTTTTATCAACAGCTTCAAACTTTGCGTAAAAATCAGACAATGTTGAAAATCCATTCCATCCATCAGGATTCATATTATAGTGATGAACCTGGTAAGCTGTTCCCCGAACATTTCCACCTCTGTCTCCAGCCTGGTTAAATAAGGTGAAAATATTTTCTGTTGAAAGGGTATTATTTGTAGGTGCAAAGTTGTCAAAATAAGGATTTGTTGAAATGCTGTACCCGGTAATTTGATCCGCTAATGTGATCACTTGTTGCATATGCGCCGGATCAAAATCACTTGGTTCTGGCTGAGCTCCCCTGTTTGCATAAGTCGCATAATTCAAATAGACCTTCATTAACAATGCTCGGGCTGCATTTTTATTAGCAACATATGCGGGTCCTGTGGCTGGCAAATCATTCAAAATAGCATTCAATTCACTAATGATAAAATCAGCAGCTTCAGTGCCTTTTAATGTTATGGGTAAAATCTTATAATCTGTTAAATCCTCGCGGTAAGGGACCTGGTCGTAACCATCTAATACTGCATACATGGTCAAAGCCCTGATAAACCTGGCTTCAGCAGCTTGCTGAGCGCTGGGACTAAATTGCAAAACATTCGAAGCCGCAAATTGAGCACTCAATAAACCATTGTATGCTCCATTAATTTGACCCTGTTCCGCATTCCAGGTGTGTGCATGCAAAGCACGCCATTGGCCATTATCATCCCAGTCCGGGCCACGGGTGGGTGCAATGGTTTCGTCGGTGGTGTGTTGTGAAATATGCCACAGATCCCCGGTCTGGTATGGTCCGCTCAAGGAGTTGTATGCATTCGTTAATAGCTGAGCAGCCGTAATGTTGCTCGTATTATTTTCATCTAATTCTCCCCTGAAAGTTTCCTCTAGTTTAGTGCAAGAAACAAGTATGAAGGTGAGAAATAAATAAAGTGAGATTTTAATATATTTCATACAGTAATTTTTTTAATTTCTATAAAGTAAAGTTTACACTGAGCATAACGGTTCTTGCAGATGGATATGGGATATACTCAATGCCTAATGAAGGAATTCCTCCAAATCCACCATCTGTATTTACTTCAGGATCAAATCCTGTGTAATTGGTTATTACAAACAAATTTTGACCAGTTAAAGAAACAAATACATTTTTGAAGCTTCCAATATCACCCACTCTGTAACCTAAGGATGCATTGGCCATTTTCAGGTAGTTACCTTTTTCCAGGTTCCTGGTTGAAGGTGCAGGTGCATTTGAAATGGCTTCTTTAACCTCGCCTCCAATTAATGACTTCGCAATATTCCTGGTTCCCAGGTTTCCTATACCAAGTACGGAAGCAGCAGTGTTGTTAAATAAGTAATGACCGAATGTACCATTCATATTGATGGTTGCCGAAAACCGCTTGTAGGAAAAATCTGTTGATAAGCCTAATAACATCTTTGGATTAGGACTACCGGCATAAATAAGGGAATCGCCACCTAATTTATCCTGTAAATAGATACTTTGGCCGGATGGATTAAGACCATCAAATCGTCTCAGGTACCATACATTTAATGGTTGTCCACTTATTAAACGCTGACCTCTTACATCTGAGAAACCTTGTCCGCGCAGTTCACCGGTTTGGTAAAAACCTGCTAAACCTTGAACATCATTTTCCAGGAATGATGCATTAGCAGATATATTCCAGTTTGCATCTGCAGTAGACATCACATTGCCGGTAAGCATAATTTCAACACCCTTATTTAATACATAACCTGGTAAGTTGATCCAAATTCTTCCACCGGGTGCAGGCTGAACGATGTTTTGTTCAAACAATACATCAGTTGTTTTCTTGTAGAAATAATCAATAGAACCAAACAGCCTGTTATTTAAAAATCCGAAATCAAGACCTACGTTAGTAGTTGCGGATGTTTCCCATTTCAAATCTTCGTTACCATAATTAGATTGTGAAATTGTTTGCTGACCAAATCCAAAACGGCTTAAAGAAGCACCGGATGGAAATTCCTGGTTACCTGTTTTACCCCAGCTTGCACGCAATTTTAAATTATCAAAAACATTGTTTCCTGCTAAAAATCCTTCCTGTGAAATGTTCCAGGCAACACCTACTGAAGGGAAATAACCATATTTGTTATTTTCTCCAAACCTGGTAGATCCATCTGCCCTCATGGTAGCTGTAACCAAATACCGGTCTTTATAATTGATGATTGCACGACCAAAGAAAGATTGTAATTCAGTTGTAGGAGATGCAAATGAATTTACAAACCGATCATTCTGGGTTGTAAACTGCAGGTAATTATAATAGTCCAGTCCAACATTCGTAAAGTCGCGACCACCAGTTCCACTTCCTCTTCTATCGAAAACCAGCCATTCATGACCAATAACTGCGTTTACATTCAGATCTGAATTTACTTCCTTATTATAGCTTAATGTATTGGTAAGCTGGGAATTGGTTTGTTCATCATTACCGATAAATGCGCCACCCCTGCCTTCTAAACCCTGTACATTCAATAACCTGTTCACCTGTCCTTTTCTTACACCCATCTGGCGGTTCACACTATATAAGAAACGGTATTCCAATTCATCTGTGAATTTGTAAGATGGAGAAATACTAGCAATAATTGAGTTCACTTTTGCCCTGTCATCAAAATAATTTAATTGGGCTAATGGGTTGATCGTGGTTGCACCAACTGCCGGATCGATCCAGGCGGAATCAGTTCCAGGCTTGATCAATAGATGCGTTGGATTCCATTGTAAAGCCTGCGAAATCAAATTTCCTTCAAATCCAACAAAAGCAGAAATAGGTGCTATTTGTTCATCTGTTTGTGTTACCAAAACATTGAAATCCAATCCCAGCTTTTTACTTTCAAGGAATTTGAAATTTGATGTCAGGTTTGCTGTTACTTTTTTAAGATTGGAAGTCTTTATTACACCTTCCTGGTTCAGGTAGCCAGCTGAAATACGGTAGCGGCCATTTTCATTACCACCACCAACAGCAACATTATAATTTTGAGTCAGTGCAGTTTGTGTTATTGCATCCCAGGCGTCAACACTGCTACCAAAGTCACCTGTTGTGAGACCATAATCAGTCAATGCTTTCCTGTATTCATCTGCGCTTAATACTTCCAGTTTTTTCAAAACGGTACTGAAGCCTGCAGAAGCACCAGCATCAATTTGAGGGATACCTGATTTTCCTCTTTTTGTGGTGATCAGTACCACACCATTAGCACCCCTTGAACCATAAATAGCAGTTGCAGATGCATCCTTTAAAATTTCCATGGATGCAATGTCATTTGGATTTATAAAGTTTAACGGGTTACCACCATCATTTCCATAAGCTCCGCCACCTTGTGCGCCTGGACGGGCAGACCCGCCTGATAAAGGAACACCGTCCACCACAAATAATGGCTGATTACCGGAACGGATAGAAGACGTTCCGCGGATACGTACGGTAGTGGAACCACCTGGCTGACCGGTATTATTAATTACTAATACACCTGCAGCTTTACCCTGGATCAACTGATCGGGCGAAGTGAAGGTTCCTTTATTAAAATCTTTAGCAGCTACAGAAGCAACGGCGCCGGTAAGATCCCGCCTGCGTGCTGTTCCGTATCCGACAACCACAACATCAGTCAAAACCTGGTCAGCGCTAGTCAGTGTTATATTGATATTTGTTTGATTGGTAATGTCTACATCCTTTGATTCATAACCAATGTTACTTACAACTAAAGTATTTGAATTTGCGGGAACATTGAGTGAAAAAGCTCCATCAGCGGAGGTAATTGTACCGGTTGTCGTGCCCTTGATAGACACAGAAACACCGGAAAGAGGAACACCTTTATCGTCTGTAACGACTCCGGTAACTGTACGTTGTTGTGCTATTGAGGTTAGGGTAAATAACATCAATAGTCCAAGCAAGAGTTTTTGTTTCATAAGCAAACATTAATTGGTTTAGAAATTTAATTTACGAGGAATGTTAACAAAAAACAAAAATTTTTGTGTCTTGATAACATATTTGGAAAACTAACCACTTCATTAAACAACCTTATTGCATCTTACCTTATCGGAATAAAAGATGAAAACGTTATGTAATTCCAGAATTTAATAAGACATTATCTAAAAGGAAGTTGCTGCAACCGGTTGAGGATAATTCAGGTAATAATTTTTAAAAAATCATTGATCATATTATCATAACCTTCTTTTGTAAAGGGTTTGACAAAGACACCAGATGCACCTAATGATGAACAGGTATGAATCAAACGTTCATCCGTATACGTAGAATAAATGATAACAGGGATATGTGAGAAGCGATCATTGGTTTTTAAAAACTGAAGTGTTTGAATGCCATTTTTTAATGGCATATTCTGATCTAATATAATAAGGTCGGGGAAAAATTGAACGTCCGGAATACCGGATAAATAATCTACCAGGGCAACACCATTATCAACTATAGGCAACAAATCAATGTCCTGTCGTTTCAATAAAAAATCAAAAAAGAGTTCCTGGTCATCCAGGTCGTCTTCGGCAAGTAGTATTTTTTTTGGGCCCATATATTTTTAAAAGCCATCAGGCTGTGATTGCGAAATAGGCAGGATTATTTTGAATTCAGCCCCGTTCCCTGTTTTACTGGTAGCGGTAATCAGCCCCTGGTGTTTTTCAATGATTTTTTTTGCAATTGCCAATCCAATACCAGTGCCTTCATATTTGTCTTTGGAATGTAACCGTTCAAAAAGATCAAATATATTACTTACATATTTCTCATCAAAACCTATCCCATTGTCTTTAATGCTGATTAAACAAAATGGGCCAGTACTATTTTCTTCAGCATCAAATGATTTATTATTTATTCTTTTTGAAAATATTTCAATTAAAGGCGCTTCTCCTGGTTTTGAAAATTTTAATGCATTGCTGATGATATTTTGAAACACCTGTCGTACCTGTCCTCTTTTTGCATTTAATTCGGGTAGTTCATTCACCTGTATAATTGCTTTTTTTTCTGAGATGATCAGTTCAAAATCCTCAATAATTTCATTGACCAATTCATTAAGGTCTATATTTTCAATCCGGGTAATATTTGCTGAAAGCCTTGAATAATTTAATATATCAACAATCAGGTTTTTCATTCTGCCCGAGGAGTCCACAATCTTATCCAGGTATTTTCTTAAATCAGGCGCCAATTCATTTTCCTTGTCTTTCATCAAACTAGAAAAGATCTGGATCTTTCTTAAAGGCTCCTGCAAGTCATGACTGGCAATGGATGCAAACTGGTGCAGGTCATGATTACTTAATTCCAGTGCCAGGTTGATCTCTTCTAATTTTTCATTATTCGACCGCAATTGTTTCTGCGTATTTTTTTGTGCGGTGAGATCGGTAAGTATAATACTTAATGAAATTTCTTTTTCAATATCAATGGTTGTCAATGATAGTTGTACGGGTATAGGCCTGCCCCCATCAATCAAATTAACCTCTCCTTTGCATTCTGAATGCCAGGATTTTTCAAATAACTTTTTATAGAAAGGGAGACTTTCCGTGGAAATAAAATCTTCAAAAGGAAATCCTATTACCCTGGATAAAGGCCTGTTGGCCATTTTTGCAAACCTGGAATTACTGTAAAGAACAATGCCCTGGCTATTTATTGTAACAGCGCCTTCTGCCATGTTTTCTATAAAAAACCGGTAAGTTTGATCTGCACTTTTTAAAGTATACAATTGATGTCCATTATTTCCCTGCACAACCAATGCATCAATCTGGCCGGTTCTAATAGCTTCTATTGTTTCCCTGGCCTCTTCCAGTTGATGGCGCAATTCAACCAGTTCCTTTTCAAGCGCTTCATTATTTGTTTGTATGGTTTCCCTTTTAATCATTTTACTATCACTCCCAAACCTTTTAATACTTTTTCGGTGTTTGATAAGTCACCGATCATCCGCCGTTCCGGTAACGGCATTTTTTTAATAAGCAATGGCAAAGCAACCAGTTGTTCCTGCTCTGCAACAATCTCCTGCTGGTAAACATCAATAATCTCCAAAGCATAGCGACCTTTTAAGTGATCTTCGCAAATGGCTTTGATATTATTAACTGCCCTGACCGAATTAGGTGTGGCACCGGTGATGAATAAACGAAGATCAAATTCAAATGTTTTTGTTTCTGAACTGCTGTCATCTTTTTCGGAATACTCTTCTTTTTTACGCATGATAATTCTTTACAGGTCGAATGTTTAATCCTACCAACACTTTTTCTTCATTTGATAAATCACCGATAATTTTCCTGATTGGCTCAGGTAATTTTCTTACCAATGTAGGTACGGCAACAATCTGGTCACCTTCCGCCAATTGTGGGTGAACCAACAGGTCTACCACTTCAATCCGGTATTGATCTTTTAAATGTTCTTCGCAATATTTTTTCAGGTTATTTAAAGCCGCAACTGATTTAGGCGTATAACCTGCTATATAAAGCCTAAGCTCCCATTCTTTTAATTTTATATTATTTTCCATTATCATTCTCAACATTTTTGGTTAGCCTGCTCTGGATCATTTGCAGGCGATTTTTTTCGATCACTTCTTTTTTAATTTGTTCTTCAACAAACGATTTATTCAATTCGTCCTGGACAGTTTCAAATTCTTCTTTCAAAGAAGTGATCCTTGCTTCCAGAACTTTTCTTTTTCTTTCAATTTCCAGGTCTTTTTTACCTAAACCGTGTTTGCGTAAAACCTGTTCTGTTACTTCAGATAATTTCTGAGCTTCTCTTGCAGAGCCCGTTAATACGCCATCTGGCCCCAGGTAAACATCTACCAGGTTTAAGCCTTCATCCGTAATAATAAATTCCCTAACCTGGTTCGAATGTTTCATACCCCTGGACTTCATTATATATAAACCGCGATTTCTTTCGCCATTAGATTCAATATCTCTTACTAACACCCATGCATCAACGAGAGATGAAACGCCTTCATCCGTTTGTTCACTTACAATGGTATTTAATGTTAATGCTGTGAATAGAACCGTAATCTGTTCGGCTTGCAAAAAATCAATCAGCCTGATCAGCATCGCTTTAACTTCACTGACAGAACCTATTGTTACCAGGTTGGTAATTGGATCAAGAACAACTGCTTTTGGTTTGAATTTTTTTATTTTTTTGTAAATGGTTACCAGGTGCATTTCTAGTCCATATAATGTGGGCCGGGAAGCATGCATTTCCAGTAAACCATTTTTTACATGCTTTTCAAGATCAATGCCAATAGATTTCATATTTCGCATGATCTGTTGTGGCGATTCTTCAAAAGCAAAATAGATACACCGATCATTGTGGTTACAGGTTTCATTGGCAAATGATGCGGCCAGGCTTGTTTTTCCTGTACCTGCGGTTCCGGAAATGAGTATTGAACTGCCTTCAAAAAAACCTTTTCCTCCCAGCATTTTATCTAAAGCAGGTACGCCCGTTGAATGTCTTTTAGTTGATACTTCGTTTTCCAGCAACAAGGAGGTTACCGGTAAAACTGTAATACCTTCTTCATCAATTAAAAAAGGATACTCATTTGTGCCATGCGAAGAACCCCTGTATTTTATAACCCGCAATAAGCGGGTAGTAATTTTATTGGTTACCCTGTTATCAAGCAAAATAACACTATCCGATACGTATTCTTCCAGGCCCTGGCGTGTTAACCCTTTTTGACCTTTTTCCCCGGTAATAATTGCAGTTACTCCTTTGCTTTTTAACCAGCCAAATAACCTGCGTAATTCAGCCCGCAGAATGGCTTTATTATTTAATCCTGAAAATAAATTTTCAATGGTATCAAGCACTACCCGTTTGGCACCGATACTGTCTATCGCATATCCAAGCCGAACAAACAAACCATCAAGATCGTATTCACCGGTTTCTTCTATTTCACTTCTGTCAATATGTACATGATCAATTTTAATGAGTTTTTCTTCCTGTAATTTGTTTAAATCAAATCCAAGCGATGCAACATTCACGGCAAGTTCATCTGCTTTTTCTTCAAATGCCATAAAAACGCCAGGTTCCTCATATTCAGTTGCGCCTCTCACAATAAACTCAATGGATAGCAAGGTTTTGCCAGAACCTGCAGCACCACAAATGAGGGCCGGTCTTCCTTTGGGAAGTCCTCCACCTGTAATTTCATCCAGGCCGTTGATTCCTGTAGGCGTTTTTGGTAAAACATCCGGGGATGGTGATTTCTTTTTACTAGGTTTTGATGGCATAAACTCATTAATTAATAGAAGCCTGAAAATTTAAAAACTGAAAATGTTTTTTTCATAGTGTTGCATATCAAAGGATTAGTTTGAATAATGTGGAAACAATCGAGTATATTAAAAAAACAGGCCAACTTTAAATTACATATGTTAAAGCCATAAAATGGTCCTTTATTTATGTGTTTATGCTAGCGTTTAATTGAAAATCAGGGAGTTTTAAAAGCTAAATAAGACCTTTTCAGAAGGTTATAAATTCCACAATTAGTTGGGGAATTTTAGCTAAGGATAATCCAAAAATGACTGGTAAATGGATTTTTAGTGATGACCCACATACTTAGAATTCAATCCAGGCTCATAAAATAAATCAATGCGATTTTTCCTGTGCTGTCTCCCTCATGAATCAGGGTGATTAAGTAACTTGTCAATTACAAAAAAAGAACAATGAAAAATAAATGGACGGTCATTTGCCTGTCAATAATGGTGATAATATTTATAAGTTGCAGCAGCAATTCTGCCGTAAAATCTTCAGATACAAAACAGGAGATCCAGGGCTCCTGGGAAATGCGGGAACAGGTAAGTTCTATGCGAACAACATATCCTGCGGGTAACGGTAACCGTTTGCAGTTTGCCGATGGTAACTATCAAAAATTTGAAAATGGCGCTCTTTTGCAAAGCGGCCAATACAAGATAATTCCGGATTCAACTGCCAGTCGCGAAGTGGGCCTGGAGCTAAAACCCGGGGAATTTAACCATGCACTCATTTTTGACAATGATACTTCCGTTCCAAAAACATTTTTTCAAATCACCGGCAATAAACTGGTCCTTCTTTCCGGTTTCTTTCCCAGCGATGCCGGGGTACAAACGACATATGAAAGAGTTGATTAGTTGAATGGT
>CAMPGG010000013.1 GCA_946885335.1 uncultured Chitinophagaceae bacterium | reverse complement strand
AGGCTGCTCATGGTAATGATGGCATCACTCAACATACTTCCTTTCGTTAATTCTTCATAAGCCTGGTAATAAATAAAACATGGCCTGCGGAAGTGTAAACGATAAGGTGTTCTGCCCCCATCGCTGATCAGGTAAAAACCTAATTCACCATTGGCTCCTTCTACAGAAGAATAAACTTCGCCCGGGTGAATATCAATTTCACCCATAATTATTTTAAAATGCCAGATCAGCGCTTCCATCTTAGTGTAAACATCTTTCTTTTCAGGCAAATAATATGCTGGTACATCTGCATGAAAAACTTCCGCATCGGCACCTTTAAATTCCTGCACTTTGCGATAAGCCTGTTCTATGATATGCAGTGACTGCCACATTTCTTCATCACGCACAAGGAAACGATCGTAGCAATCACCCGTTTTGCCAACAGGTATCTGGAAATCAAAATCCTGGTAACTGCTGTATGGTGTGTGAACACGAACATCATAATCAATACCGGCCGCTCTTAAATTTGGACCTGTAAATCCGTAGTTCAATGCACGTTCACCACTAATAGGACCCACACCAATGGTGCGTTCCATAAAAATGCGATTCCGTTTGAACAGGTTATTGAATTCCTTCAGCACTTTAGGATATTCCGCTAAAAATTTTTCTAATTTTTCAAAAGCGGTATTATTAAAATTTCTTTCAAAACCACCGATGCGGCCAATATTAGTTGTTAAGCGGGAGCCACAAACTTCTTCCCAAATTTCATAGATCAATTCGCGATACTGCATTACATAAAGGAAGCCGGTATATGCACCGCTATCAACACCAACAATAGAATTGCAAATCAGGTGATCTGCAATACGAGCCAGTTCCATGATGATCACCCGCAGATAATCCACTCTTTTAGGTGTTTGCACACCCAATAATTTTTCGCAGGTAATATGCCAGCCCATATTATTAATGGGTGATGAGCAATAGTTTAACCTGTCCGTAAGTGGAGTGATCTGGTACAGCGGTCTTCTTTCCGCAATTTTTTCAAAAGCCCGGTGAATATAGCCCACCGTTTGTTCGGCTGAAACGATACGTTCACCATCGAGTTCAAGAATGTTTTGAAATACGCCGTGAGTGGCAGGATGCGTTGGACCGAGGTTAAGTGTAGTGGTCTTTTTCTCAATACTTCCTTCAGGTAAATCTATATGTTCTGATGTAGTCATTTCTACGTTTGATATTATTAATCAACCAATATTATTGTTTTTCGGCTTCGGCGATCGTTGCATTTCCATCATCCGTTTTTTCGGTGCCAAAACCCATGCTGCCACCCCGGCCAAACATTTCATCATCCTTATCTATCCTGCTTTGATCTTCTAATGGAAATTCTTTCCGCATAGGGAAATAAGTCATTTCATCCACATTCAAAATCCTGATCAGGTTTGGATGGCCGACAAAATTCACCCCATAAAAATCATATGTTTCTCTTTCCATCCAATTGGCGGACATATATAAACCTGTTGCGGTATAAACATCGGGCTTTGCAACAGGTGTAAAAATTTTAAAACGAATACGAACATTTTCAACCAGGTTATGAAGATGATAAACCACGGCTAATTCTTTACCAATATTGTGTGGATAATGCACGGCGCAGAGATCCGTTAAAAAACGAAATCCCAGTTCAGGCGTATCGTACAGGTAAGTCAGCACTTTCAAATTCAAATCTTTAGGCGCTTCGAAAGTGAGCATTCCATAAGGTTCTTCAAATTGGGAAACTTCTTCACCAAATTGTTCTATCAGTAATTCCTTTATCCTGTCATTTGTTAATGCCATGAATGCTTACAGTTTATAATATTCCGTAACTACTTAATAAATTTTTATATTCTTCGCTATTGCGCCTGCGCAGGCTTTCTTTCCCTACCAGGTCCTGGACTTTCATAAATCCATCCAAAATACCTTCTGGCCTGGGAGGGCAACCGGGCACATAAACATCCACGGGTACAACCTGGTCTATACCCTGTAATACACTATAACTATCGAAAATTCCACCACTGCAGGCGCAAGCGCCAACTGCAATTACCCAACGCGGTTCAGCCATTTGCAGGTAAACTTGTTTTACAACGGGTCCCATTTTTTTGGCTATGGTACCCATAACCATGAGTAAATCACACTGACGAGGGGAAAAACCAACTCTTTCGCTGCCGAAACGAGCCAGGTCGTAATGAGAACCCATCGTGGCCATAAACTCGATCCCACAACAGGAAGTTGCAAATGGCAGGGGCCAAATGGAATTTTTACGAGCCAGGCCAATTACATCACTGAGTTTGGTGGCAAAGAAACCTTCTCCTGAATATCCTTCAGGTGAGCTTCCCATGCTGATATCAGTTTCAAGTTTTTTTTGATTTATATTATAAGATACCGGACGAGCCATAATATTTTTATTTTGAATGAGTAATTGGATTACTATTTAATTAACCCAAAAACCGTTCTTAAGTTTTATATATCTACAGATTTAACTGGTGTTCTCATCAATCTTCCCAATCCAGTGCGCCTTTTTTTATGATATAAATAAATCCGCACAGGAAAAAGCTTACAAACATCATAACTGCCCAAAATCCATCCCAACCCAATGCTTTAAAATTAATGGCATAAGGATAAAAGAAAATTACTTCTACATCAAACAATACAAACAGGATGGCTACCAGGAAATATTTGATTGCCATTGGCTGTCGTGCATCACCATGAGATGCAATACCACTGGAAAATGTTTCTAATTTATCCGCAGTTTGGCGTTTAGGCCCCAATAAATGGGTCACGGTCATTAAAAATCCAACCAATCCAACAACAAATAAAACTTGTAATCCGATGGGTAAGTAACTGGCTGATGTTGTTTCGGGAGAATTAAGCGTTGCTTGCAATAAATGTATCATAGGCTTTTATGAACTGGCCAGCAAAAATAAGGCAGCCACGGGAATTAACCTTGTATTTTAAATAGAGATGTAAACTGATTATTATCAACTAAAAAAAATCCCCTGCATATTTAAATGCAGGGGATGAATTATTAGTGTGATGTTATTTATTTTTTGGATCCGCTACCCGATTTGTTTGTTGCGGCTGTTTTATCAGCCGGCTTGGTAGCGCCCGAATTTCGATTGGCTGGTTGGCCTTTAAGAATTTGAATATTCTTTATAAATCCTTCATTGCCCGGATCAAATTCCAATCCTTTTTCCAGGTAAACAATTGCGGAATCTTTATCACTCAAAATATTATTGTAATAACCTGCCAGGTAGCCTGAAGCTGCGATACCCTGAGACTTATAACGCTCTTTATCTCTTGATGCAACTTCTAAAAGCTTTTTGTAAGCTGGCACTGCTCTACCGGCTTCCATAGTTGAATCGATGGCTGCATTAGCATATGCACTCCAAAGATATCCATAGATACTATCAGGATTTGCTTTCTGATACAGCATAAATATACTGTCAGCCCTTTCAAATGCCTGGCCCTGGTAAAAAGATACACCAGTATTAAATAAGGCTGCGATATTGGAACCACCGGTAAGTTTGTAATCCAACAGTCCCATTTCCGCTTCCATCAATTTATTTCCTTTTGCCTTAAAGTAATTTTTACCTTCTTCCAATATAGCGTCCCTTGTTTCTTTTACCGTATCCATAGTAGCAGCTTCTTTATAGCTATTGAATACGATGTAAGGATCGCCTGATACTGCACCATAGATCTTACCTTTTAAAACCAGGTCGTTACCAACAATATCTTCCTCAGATGCTTTGGCAAAAAATTCATCGATATACATTTTTGCTCCTGAAGTATCACCTTTTTCAACATGGCTGTAAGCCAGTAACCTGTAAGTTCTTGGATGGGTTTTATCACCGGCAGCATTTACCAATGCTTTTGCTCCGGAAATGGCTTCATCATATTTCTTTTGTACATACAATGTTTGTAATCTCAGGTAATCATTCTGCACATCATTGTCCGCATTGGCAATGAATTTATTTGCATAATCAGCCGCTTTTGTAAAATCAAGTTTACCTAAATTATAATAATATAACTCGTAATAGGCGGGAGCGAATTTGGGATCCTTTTCCAATGCTGCCTGTAAATCCCTTGTATATACTTCCCAGTTTTTTTGTGTATTCCAGATCATTGCTTTGCGATATAAAGCAGGTGCGAAATTTGGATCTGCTTCCAATGCTTTATTGTATGACACTACCGCATTACTTCCATCATGTGCTTTACGATATGCATTACCCAGGTTTAAAAAAATATCCGGGTTAGGTCTTTTTGAATCATCTCTTGTAACCGCTTCATTTAATTTGGCTATAGCATAAACTACATCGCCGGCTTTAGCATCCACATTAGCCCTGCCTATTGCATTCAATACATCCGGGTCGTTGCCTTTTCTTGATTTACTAAGATTCAGTGCCGTTTCAAAACGCTGGCGGGCTTCATCTTTTTTATTATAATATAATTCCACATGTCCCATTCCCACTAAAAGCAAAGGTGCATTTCCGTTAGCCATCAAAGCTTTTTCGTACAGGGCTTTTGCGCCTGCAGAATCGTCCATTGCAATATGTGCCTGTCCTAACCAGTATGTGGCTTCAATATTGTTTGGATTTTTGGAAATCAAACTCTCGAATGTGGCAACAGCACTTTTATAACGCTGAGCATACATGTGGTTAATACCTTCTGAAAGGTTTTGAGCCATCAGCGATGTGCTGATCAATAAGGCTACCGCAAATACTGCAAATTTTGATTTCATCATGTTCGATCCCTGTTTTTTGTTTTTGTTATTAATATGTCTTTTACTCTTCCCGGAACGATGCGTTCCTGATATTTATAAATTGTAATTGAGCCGGTACAAGATAAGCCCTTTTAAAAATCAATTGTCCCCGTTCGCCTCGCAAAAAATTTGCAAACCCATGAGCTAACCCTGTATGCTTCTCTTTCAAGGTATATACCAAATCGCGTACCATAGGATATCGCCTGGTGTAAATATTGGCCTGAACAGGTTTAACAAAGGCGCCAGGCTTGTCAGTACTCTCTAAAGAAGCCAAAGTAACTTTTGTTAAAAAACTCATTTGGGTAGTATCTTCCTTATTCCCAATCCAATTCACCCCTAAAAAACCAACTGCATCAGGCGTCCTTGAAACATAATCAATCACTTCTTCACTGTTTTTGGCTGCTTCGGCCTTACTTGTTAAGGCGGCACCATTTAATACACTATCGATGATAAAACGAATGGTACTGGTTGCATTAAGCCCATCAAATACCGGAATTAAATTTTTCTTAAAACCTCCCTGGAGTATTTGTTTTAACTCTTCCATAGTAAACAATGAATCAGGGGATTCTTTATTAACGATTACCGCAATGGCATCATAGGCGATTACAGCAGAAGAAGGAATAACATTCATTGAATCTTCCATAAAAGCTTTTTCATTTTCAGAAAAGCTTCTTGTGGCAATGATCAGCCTGACACTGTCTACTGCAAAATCTTTCAGGCACTCAGCCTCTGGTTTATAATCTACAATAATTTTTGCATCCGGGTATGAAGATTCATAAACTTTAACATGCGAATCAATTACATTTTTAAATGATTCATCAGCACTTACATAAATGGTTCCCCGGTCATATCGATCCGGGCTATCTTCTGAAATACCTCCCCCGCAACTGCTAATTAAACCAACAAGAACGGCTATTGAGAGATATTTAATAATAAACAAAGATTTTCTACTGGTAACTTTCATTTGAAATACTGTTTTTTATACCCCCTGTAAATCCGCCATATACCATACATTAAACTGATTATTCCAAATAGAATATCTATAACCGATCTTTTTGAAAATCTTGAAAAATCAATTCCAAGTTGTTCATGAAAAAGAAAGACAAGGCCTAAAATAGAAAAAAATATACCCATTCCATAGTCTGTTATAGACTTCATGGAACTGATCTGCTTTTTCTTTTTTTCTTCGTAATCGTAGGCCATAACCGGGTAATTTTTCATCTCAAAAGGGTAGCAATTTAAAAAAAATTATTATTCAATCCCTAAAAAGGAAACAGGTTGCTTGAAATAAATGGCTGTTTTATGACCATTCTGCACTGCAGGCTTCCATGCAGGCATCTTTTTTAATACGCGAATTACTTCTTTATCATAGTTTTCCCCGGCACTGTTCAGGATCACTATTTCTGAAATCTTTCCATCTATATCGACCTTAAATTGTGCCAGCACCGTTTTCTTTTCACCAGGCTCTAAATCAGCCGGTGCTCTTAAATTCTTTGACAAAAACCGGGAGAAGGCTGATAAACCGCCGGGAAATTCTGCCCCGGATTCTTCTTTTTTAAAATTTGAAGAAACTTCTTCAACAGGCTTTGTGGGTGCATCACCACTTATAGTATTATTCGTGTTATGGTTACCTGCAATTTTATAAACTGGCAAATCACCATCCATATTTACAACATCAATATATTTTTCAGAAAGCTCCTGCTGATCCGGCACATCGGTAATAAGTAAATCTTTTTCAATCAAAATAGCAGACGTAGATTTTACAGTGGCCATCGGTTTAATTCGGGTTGATCCAGGTGGGGTTACCGGTGGTTCTTGCACATCAGGTTTGGGAGGAATAATAACTGTAACAATATCCGGTAAAAATTCAGGCAATGGAGGTTCAATGAGATGAGTATTCTTCTGCAATGCAAAAAAAGAAAATATGCCTCCTAAAATCAACATGACCACCAAAGCAATGGTCATTCTTTGATCATAATTTTTTCTCAACACATAAGCACCATAATCTTTATTACGGTTTTCAAACAAAATATCCAGCAGATCGGCATGCAGTATTTCTTTGCTTGTCATGGTTAAAATTTATTATAAGATGCTGCCTGCTTTTCTATTCCATAATAAAAAAGCAAAATGTTTTTTCAACCTGCCATTACAAGCCATTAAACCTGCCCTGCTGATTCATTATATTTGCCCACATGAAAACAGCCATGCATATAAGTTGGATACAACTTTAATGATGAATGGCTAAAAGTAAATTGATGATGAAGAAAATATCATTATCAATTCTCCTGGTTACCGGGATGAAAAATTAAAAAATACAATTGGATGAAAATATTGATGGTTTGTTTAGGAAATATTTGTCGCAGTCCTTTAGCAGAGGGTATTCTGCAACATAAAGTAAATGAGGCAGGACTTTCATGGAAAGTAGAAAGTGCGGGAACAAACAGTTATCATATTGGAGAACCGCCACATCATCTTTCGCAAAAAGTTGCGCAATTGAATGGTATAAATATTTGCGATCAGCGAGCCAGGCGTTTTAAACCTTCTGACCTGGAAGAATATGACCTGCTATATGCCATGAGTAAAGATGTGATCGATGATATGAAAACTATGGCAGGAAATAATTGGCAGCAGGAAAAAGTAAAATTGCTGATGGATGAATTGCATCCCGGTCAGCAAAAGGATGTTCCCGATCCATGGTATGGGCCCGAACCCGGTTACCATGAAGTTTACAAAATGATCGAAGCGGCTTGTGATAAAATTTTAAAAAAAGCACAGATAAATCAATAGATAAAGCATTCTCACGTACAAGCATATGTCAAAACCCACTATTCCACAAGGCACCCGTGATTTTGGTGCTGATGTGGTTCGCAAGCGCAATTATATTTTCAATACTATTAAAACAGTTTTTGAATTGTATGGTTTTCAACCGCTGGAAACACCGGCCATGGAAAACCTGGATACCCTTATGGGTAAATATGGCGAAGAAGGAGATAAATTGATTTTCAAAATTTTAAATAATGGATTGGATAACCCGGCAAAACATCAGCAGGCCAGGGATGATTTTGAAAAAGTGCTGGAAGGAAAAAACGTAAAAGGCCTGACAGAACGGGCTTTACGTTATGATCTTACTATTCCGTTTGCAAGATATGTTGCCATGAATCATGGCCAGCTAACGTTTCCGTATAAACGATATCAATTACAGCCCGTATGGCGGGCCGACCGGCCACAAAGAGGCCGATACCGGGAATTTTATCAATGCGATGCGGATGTTGTTGGCAGCAATTCTTTGATCAATGAAGTAGAACTCTCCAATATTTATCATGATGTATTTACCAGGTTAGGCATCAATGGTTATGAGCTTAAAATAAATAGTCGCAACATATTGATGGCGCTTGCAGAAGTTTGTGGCGGCTCTCATAAAATGATAGATATAACCATCGCTATTGATAAACTGGATAAGATTGGATTAGACAAAGTGAAAGAAGAACTGGTACAAAAAGAATTATCAGCTGACCAGGTGGCTATCATTGAAAGTTATTTATCAGTGAAAGGGAATAATGAAGAAAAATTAGCTGCTCTTCATTCTTTATTGGGTGAAAATGAACATGCCAAAAAAGGATTATCAGAAATTGAATTCATTTTAAAACACACAAAAGATATATCAAATATCCAGGTGGATTTTACATTGGCCCGCGGATTAAATTATTACACCGGGATCATTTTTGAAGCAAAAGCCCCGGCAACTGTAAAAATGGGAAGCATTGGTGGAGGTGGCCGCTATGATGATCTCACCGGTTTATTTGGAGTACCAGGTTTACCTGGTGTCGGCATCTCCTTTGGCGTAGACCGCATTTATGATGTAATGGAAGAAATGGATATTTTTCCATCAACAGTGCATACCGGTACAAGGGTTTTATTTTTTTATTTGGGTGAAGCGGAATGTGAAATTGCTTTGAAACTTTTACACCAATTGCGGCAAAGAGAAATTAGTTGCGAGCTGTATCATGAAAAAGCAAAGTTTGATAAGCAATTTAAATATGCCGAAAAAAAATCCATCCCTTACATCGTTATCATCGGAACAAAAGAAATAGAAGAAAATACCTGTGTGATAAAAAATTTAAACACCGGCAAACAAGAATCCATTCCACAAAATAAACTGGCAGATTATTCATTTGAATAATTTAATCCTGTAAATAAAAAATGGCTGCTCACTGGCAGCCATTTTTATTATTATGCAAATGCAATTATAGAGGGTTCTGCTGAACAACTCCTAATGTGTATTCAATTTCTGCTCTTGGAATCAAGAATTGCCACTCCTTTGTACCTGCTGGTTCATGAATTTTTTGAGCAAGTGTATTATTGTGGTTACCACCACTTCTATCTAAAGGCATATTCAGGCGCTTTAAATCGTAAAATCTAAATCCTTCACCCCAAAGTTCAACCCGGCGTTGAAACATAATTTCATCAATTAAAGCCTGGCCAGTATTGGTTGACAAAACGTAGTTTGGATCTCTTTTATTTGCCAATGTAAACAGCGCTTGTTGAGCATTTGCATCCTGGCCACCTTGCCTGGCTAAAGCTTCTGCTTCTATCAAATACATTTCAGCAGCCCGCATGAAAACCAAATCTCCATTACTGTTTCCAGGATTATCCAACATGAATTTCCTTGTCATATATGGATATCTTGTTCCGCCTGCAACAGTTGGGAAGGATGTATTTGTTCCGGTTGGATCCCAAAGTTGTTTTCTTATATCTGAATCAGTAATCTGATCATACAAAGGAGAAAAGATTGCCTTAGGATTTCCCCGGGTATTTGTTGAAGAAAAATTACCGAGATAGGCATAAAAAGAATAGAAATAAGTAGGATGATCATCCCTGTGATCAATTCCCCACATCCATTCCGGATTGTTAGTATCAGAAAATCCATCTAAATATTCCGCATCAGACATTAATTCAAAACCTTGCCTGGCTTCTGAAGCCATTTGGGCAGCCACCGGCCAATTTTGTTGCGTTAATGCTATTCTGGCTTTTATTCCTTTAGCCACATTTACATTGAGGTGAGATTTTGATGGACGGGATGAAGCTTCATTTAATAAGGTAATCGCCTGATCAATATCGCTATTAATTTGCGTATATACTTCATTAACAGAGCTTCTTGGCAATGCGCCTGTCTGACTTTCTAAGACAAGAGATAATCCTAATCCATCATTTGATTGTGCCTTATCAAATCTTTCACCAAATAACTGAACCATCTGGAAGTACGCCCATGCCCTATATGCAAATGCTTGTCCTTTAATGGCTTTTTTATCGCCTTCCGGACCAACTGCATTATCGATATTCGCAATGATTACATTGGCATTTCCAATGATGGTATAATAAAATCCGTAGCTGAAACGCGAAATGGTACTTGCATCATTTCGGTGATTTAACCAACGGTATTCGCCGATAAACCAACCATTTGCATTGGCTGTCATTACATAATCATCGCCTAATACTTCCATATAGATCATATTACCGCTGTGGCCTCCCAAAGCCTGTGATCCATACCACTGTCTATACATCATTCTATGGATTCCGTTGATGGCGGCATATGCATTCTCAGTTGTCGAAAACACACTGGTTGGTGTTAAAACATCCGGCGGATCCAGTTGCAAATAATCTTTTTTACAACCAGTCATGAATAGTATCATGGTTATACCGGCTAATAATAAATTTTTAATACTTTTTTTCATATTTACAATTTTGTCATTTTAGAATGTAATTAGAATCCTACACTAATGCCTGCATTGATTACACGTGCTGCATCATAGGAATCGCTTGTAGTTCCGGCGAAGTTTCCATTCACATTCATGCCTTTACGTTTTGTGAAAAAATGAAGATTTTCACCACTTACAAAAACTCTTGCAGAAGAACTTCCAAATTTAGCCAACACATTTGCGGGAAGTTGATAAGCAAGACTGATGTTATTGATGCTAAAGTAAGTTGAGGAAGTCAACCACCTGGTAGATGCGGCACCGAACTGGCCACTGCGGGTATTATCTAACCGGGGAACATTAGTAACATCACCAGGTTTTTGCCACCTGTTTAAAATATCGGTGTGATAAGTTCTTCCTGAAGTCTCTGTAGACATTAATGTTCCATAAACACCATCGTAAACATATCCACCCATTTGGTAGGTAATCACCAGACCCAATTCAAATCCTTTATACGATAGGTTATTCACAACACTTCCATAAACATCCGGTAAAGAACTTTTGCCAATAAATTCCTGGCGGGCATTATTATGATCAATTGTAACAGTATCGTATCCACCATCTTTATTAGCAATCAAACGGGAGTTTGCAGGATCATAGGTTAGAACGCCTAAATAAAGCGCTGAGCCATCTGCCGGATCAACTCCATAATATGTCCTCGTATAAAAATCATAGATCGATTTGCCAACTTCTCTTCTAAAAGGACTGCTGGTTAAGGCAGGTGTGGTTTCTGGCATTTTGGTCAGCTCGTTTTTAAATGAGGTAGCATTTAAAGTAATTGTCCAATTAAAATCTTTAGTACGGACAGGATTACCTGAAAGTTGAACTTCAACACCTTTATTGGTCATGCTGCCAATATTTTGCGCCACTGTATATGCGCCGCCTGGCGTGCCCCCGTTTTGTATTGGTTGTGGAACATTAAATATTAAACCAGAACTGTTTCTTACAAAATATCCTATTGTACCGAATATCCTGTTTTTTAATAAGTTAAAGTCAAGTCCCAAATCCATTGGTTTCTGCGTTTCCCATGTTAATGATGGGCTGCCCAGGGATGCAAGGATTACACCGGGTCTTGTATCATCATCATAGCCAATATCATAACCTGCCTGGTAAGGATAGTTTCCAGTGTTGGAATTTCCGGTTACACCGTAAGATGCCCTTAATTTTAACTGATCAACCCATGGTACATTAAAAAACTTTTCTTCATCAATGCTCCATCCAACTCCTAAAGACCAGAAATTTTCCCATCTTATATCTTTAGGAAATTTAGAATTTCCATCTCTCCTGATTGATGCGGAGATTAAATATTTATTGGAAAAATCATAATTGGCTCTTGCAAAATATCCTTCAGACCTTGATTCAGAAATAGAAGAATTAAGAGAGTTGATAGTTATAAAATTAGAGTACACATATATATCGTCAAAACTCTGTCCAATCCTCATCCCGTTAATACCGGTAGCTATTATATTATAATTTTCATGACCTAATAAAACATCAACTGTATGTAAACCATTAAACCTTCTATTAAAATTTAATAACTGATTAAATGTATGACTTGAAGTTCTTGCCGCATCTCTGCTATACCTGCCCGCAGGATAGCCATCCCCAACTATAGGATTTTGATATTCTTCAACTTCATTATTGGTAACATCGAAACTGATATTGGTTGTAAACTTTAACCATGGAGTAAAAGTTACTTCGCCATATCCTCTTGCAGAAATTACATCTCTTAAATTATTGTCTTTATTCCAAAGATGCTCGGCAATTGAATGCCTTCCACTGTTATAAGGACGACCATATCCATTTTCATTCCCAAAATCATATCTGGGTTTTCCCGTTTCATCCAATACAATTCCACCAGTAATGGGGTCATGTAAATAAACCGGGTAAATGGGAGCTATATATCTTGAAAAATAAAAAGCATTAACAATACCGCCTGTTGAGGCATTGTTGAATTTTGTACGGTTTGCGGCAATATTCAATCCTGATTTAAACCATTTAGTTGGTGTTACATTTACATTTACACGACCACTAAATCTGGACAAATCAGATCTTAATCCCCAGCCGCCTTCTTTCAAATAACCAAAAGATGCGAACATATCCGATTTCTCTGTGCCCGAAGAAAATTGAATACCATATTCTGTTCTTGTACCAGTACGCGTTGACTGATCAAGCCAGTTCAAGTCGTCACCATATAATAAAGCTGCATTTGGATTAATTTTTCCATCTACACCCACTATAGCAGTATTCCCTACATTAAAAGGATTGTATTTCCCCAGAATTTGGTAGATATCCTGAAAACTACCGCCCCTGAATATTTGATTTCCAGCCCTTGAACCAGTTGTATACCTTGGCAACAAACCTGATGCGATCATGCTGGCACTATCCAATGTTGTTGGGGTAGTAAGACCAGTACCATAAACCAATCCATTACGGTAAGATTCCCAGGCTAAGGGATAATGTTGAAAAGCATCTACCGTACTGTAACGGGGTATTGCCGGAGCTGAATAACCGGTCTGCACTTTAAATTGCAAAAATTGTTTACCTCTTTTTGCTTTTTTGGTAGTAATCATTATTACACCATTTGCACCTTTAGCGCCGTAAAGTGCCGTTGTTGATGCATCTTTCAAAACAGTGATCGTCTCAATATCATCCGGATTGATATTTGAAAAACCTCCATCATAAATAACACCATCTACTACATATAAAGGACCGCTTCCCAATGAATAAGACCCAAAACCACGGATTATAATTCCCGGACTGGAACCAGGAGCACCACTGGGTGTGGTAGTTTGGATACCAGGTGCCGCTCCAACCAATACATTTAAAGCATTGGTTAATGGCCTGTTTTCAAATTGTTTCCCGTTGACCTGGGCTGCTGAACCCACAAAATTTGATTTTTTAATGGTAGATCCATATGCCAGCACGACCACTTCATCCAGATCACTGGCGGTAGTAACCATACTAACATTAATCTCGGACCTTCCAGAAATGGCGGTTTCTACAGGTGACATCCCTGTTGATGTGATAACCAGCGTTGTGGCGGAGGCAGGAACACTGATTGTAAAAGCACCTGCTTCATTTGTGACGGTACCTAAGGTAGTACCTTTTACAACTACCGAAGCATTTGCAACGGGCTGACCATTCTGATCATTAACCGTTCCGGTAATCGTCCTGTTCTGAGCCAGCATTGAAAACACAATACAAAGCTGACACAAGATGAGTAAACTCAACTTTCTCATTAGCATGTTTTTTGGTGAGGAAAAAAAATGGTTGAAAATTCCGGGATAAAAGGTTTATTGTAGAGTAAATAAAAATACAATTTGCTGCTTTCAGGATTTTGATCTTGATGTACGGCAAAATATTAAAGATTGCAAAATTATCCCTGGAGAACTAACAGAAGCTTTTTTTCGTCAAATACTGTTCAGCTATCGATAAAATAGGCGATTTTATAGTTAATTGTAGAGTTTTTCTTAAAATAGCCAGGCGGGTAAAATTTGAAAATAAAATTGAAATTTGTGATGAACGGTATATTGATCTTTTCAAACTACACATTTTCTGCTTTAGTTAACAATGGCTTAAGGTTCAAATAGCCATTTGTTCATCACCTATCTTTGCGCCATGAACACAATGCCGAACATCCGCCAGTTAAGCCTTGAAGAACTGGAGCAGTATTTTTTGGATATGGGTGAAAAAAAATTCAGGGCAAAACAAGTGTATGACTGGCTTTGGTTAAAACCGGTATTGAGTTTTGAACAGATGACCAACCTGAGCAAAGACCTCAGGCATAAACTGGCTACAGAATTCTCATTTCCTTCCCTTGAATTGAATTTAACCCAACACAGCGATGATGGAACACTAAAATCCCGGTTTAAAACTTTTGATGGCCACCTTGTTGAAGGTGTGTTGATCCCGACCGCTAATCGACTCACGGCTTGTGTTAGCTCCCAGATCGGGTGCAGCCTGAGTTGTAAATTCTGTGCAACCGGTTATATGGACCGCAAACGGAATTTGAATTTTGATGAAATCTTCGACCAGGTGGTTTTAATTAATAAACAGTGCCTTGAAACTTATGGCAAAAAATTAAACAATATTGTTTTTATGGGTATGGGTGAGCCCCTGCTCAATTATAAAAATGTGTTGAAAGCCATTGAAAAGATCACTTCCGATGAAGGATTGGCCATGAGTGCAAGAAGAATTACCGTTAGTACAGCAGGTGTGGCTAAAATGATCAGGCAATTGGGAGATGATAAAGTGAGATTTAAGCTGGCACTTTCCTTACATGCGGCTAACGATGTTAAGCGGAACCAGATTATGCCAATCAATGAAACCAACGACCTGAAAACCATTATTGATGCCCTCAATTATTTTTACAAGCAAACGGGTAACGAGATCACTTTAGAATACATTCTTTTTAATAATTTGAATGATAGTTTACAGGATGCCGACGAATTGATAAAGATCTACCGCCAGGTTCCGGCTGACCTGGTAAACATTATTGAATACAATCCAATCGAAGCTGCCCGTTTTCAAAAACCAGTTGAAGAAAAAGTAATGGCATTCATGGATTATTTGGAAAAACACCGGGTAAATGCCCGTCTTCGTCGCAGCCGCGGAAAGGATATAGATGCGGCATGCGGACAATTAGCTAATAAGGATCATTAAAATTCATTGACCTCGCTACGGGCTTTTTATTTTGATTTATTTCAGGTTTAAACGGTTTGAAAGGTTTCAGTACATCATTTTCAGAATGATTTGTTAACTACGAAACTTTTCATATTTCCCGTTAAACCTTGAATCACTGAAGTTGTCCATGTATGGTACAAATCAATTCAGATAAAATTAAAAAGCCACAAATGAAAAAAATACTCAGTTTAACCGCCATTCTCTTTGCCGGATTTGTTTCCCTGCAGGCGCAGGATGTAAAATCGAAAGAAGGCAAGCAAAAACATGCCCACCATAAAAAAATGGGTGAAAAAAAACATCACCAGGGAAAAATGATGAAAAGCATCGATTTTACCGAAGCACAGAAAGCACAAATGAAAGCGATTAATGAAGAACATCGTAAACAAATGCAGGAGTTACGGAAAAATGAAGACATTACTGTAAAAGAACAGCGTACCCAAATTGCGGCTATCAAAAAAAATCACCGGGAAAAAATGCAAGGGTTGATGACCCAGGAGCAAAAAGAACAAATGGCTAAAGCAAGAGAGGAACAAAGAAAAAATCGTGCAGAAGCTGGTAAGCAGAGAAGTGAAAAAATGAAAACAGCATTGGGATTAAGCAATGAGCAGGCTGCAAAACTTGCAGAATCCAATAAAGCTGCCGCTGAGAAAATGAAAGCTATCAAAGCCAATGAAAGTCTTACCCAGCAACAAAAAATGGAGCAGGTAAAAGCGATAAAGGAAGAACAAAAGAAAGTTAGAGAGTCTGTTCTTACTGCAGATCAATTATCAAAGATGAAAGAAATGAAAAAAGGACCTCGTCAAAACAGGGGTCACAAAGGAAAAAAATAAGTTTTCTTTATGTGTTGATGCTTCCCGGTCCCTGCGACCGGGATTTTTTTATGCCTATCTTTGCGCCTCACTCCTGTTGTAAAACAGCAAAACATAAGAAATGAAGAAGACAAACAACTTTGAAAAGTTTGAAAAGAAAAAAAGTAACGCAGCGATAAAAGAGCAATTCCGCCAGGAAAAGCGCAAATGGAAAAAAGAAAAAGAAGTTGCGATTGAAAAAAGAAAGATTGAAAAAAGGGCGGCAAAAGATATCACCAAAGCCCCTAAAAGAAACATCCCCACAATAATAAAGCCTGCATCAGAACAAATGCCCCTGAATAAATATGTGGCGCATGCAGGAGTTTGTGCCCGCCGGGATGCGGCCCAGTTAGTGAAAGATGGACATGTAAAAGTAAACGGCGAATTAATTACGGAACCTGGTTTTAAAGTAACCGCAAAAGATGATGTGCGTGTTAAGGACAAAAAGGTTTCGCTGGTAAAAGACCTGGTCTACATCCTTATTAATAAACCTAAAAATTATATTACAACTACGGATGATCCCCAGGGAAGAAAAACTGTTCTTGACCTGATAAAAAAAGCGACTAACGAAAGAGTGTTTCCTGTTGGCAGGCTGGATAGAAATACTTCAGGTGTTTTATTGCTTACCAATGATGGCGATTTGAGCCAGCAACTTACGCATCCAAGCAACCAGGTAAAAAAAATATATTCAGTTGTTTTAGATAAGCCCCTTACCAAAGATCATTTTGAACAAATACTGAAAGGCATTACGCTGGATGATGGACCAGCTCATGTAGATGTGCTGGCATATACCGATCCCAAAGACAAAACAATGGTTGGTGTTGAATTGCATGGTGGCCGCAATCGCATTGTTCGCAGGATATTTGAACATTTTGGGTATGATGTTAAAACGCTTGACCGGGTAGTATTTGCAGGACTCACCAAAAAAAACCTGCAGCGTGGCCACTGGCGTCATCTAACGGATAAGGAGCTACGCGAATTAAAATTCTTCGGCAAAGGAAAATAATGATCATGGCAAAATTGGATGAATGGATTATCCTGGAAACGGATGATTTTATTGTATTGAATAAACCTGCGGGGTTATTATCTATTCCTGACCGCGAAGGAAAAGATATTTCTCTCAAAAAAATGTTGATTGAAAAATATGGCTCCATATTTACAGTTCACCGGCTGGATAAAGAAACCAGTGGGCTGATCGTATTTGCTAAAAATGAAGAATCACATAAATTTTTATCAAAACAATTTGAAGACAGGTCCACAACAAAAATTTACCAGGGTTTGGTGATCGGTTCTCCTGCTGAAAAAAAAGGAAGGATAGATGCCCCTATTGGGGAACATCCACACAAAAAAGGAGTAATGCTGGTTCTGCGTAAAGGAAAAGAATCCATTACGGATTATGAAGTAATGAATGAATATGGTATTTACACTTTAATGCGATTTCACATTCTTACCGGCCGCACCCACCAGATAAGGGTGCACATGAAACATTTAGGACATCCAATAGTTTGTGATCCTGTTTACGGAGATGGCAAACCCGTTTTTATTTCTTCTATCAAAAAGAAACATTATAACCTGGCAAAAAATGAATTGGATGAAAGACCGATTTTATCAAGACTGGCATTGCATGCTTTCCAGTTAAGTTTTACAGGACCGGGTGGAAAAAAATATGATTTGGAAGCATTATGGCCCAAAGACCTTAAAGCAACCATTCAGCAATTGGAAAAACAATTGAAGAAATAAATCATAGTATTTTAACCAGTATCCGCAGACTCCAAAAAATAACAAGCACACCTAAAAGAATAAATGATGTTTTTCGTGGAAGCTTCCCCGTTAGCCTGGCAGCCAATGGTGCAGCCACTAATCCTCCAATAATTAATGCCACTATCGTTTGCCAGTGACTAACACCTAACATGGTAAAAAAAGTAAACGCACTGGCCAGGGTTACAAAAAATTCAGTCAAACTTACTGAGCCAATAACATATTTGGGACTGCGCCCTTTTGTGATCAATGTAGTTGTAACAATGGGTCCCCAACCGCCGCCGCCAAAAGAATCAAAAAAGCCTCCCACACCTGCCAACCATCCATGGCGCTTGAATTTTTTCTGAATTCTTTGCTTCCTGAAAGCATTCAATAAAATCTTTACACCAAGGAACAAGGTATATGTTGCCAGGATGGGCCTGATATAATCAACATGTGTTTCACCCAACCGGGTTAATAATATTGCTCCAAAGACCGCACCGATAACACCAGGTATTAACAGGGCCTTGAATAATTTTTTATTGACATTGCCGAATTTATAATGACTATACCCGGAAGCTCCGCTGGCAAACATTTCCGCTGTATGAATGCTGCCGCTGATAGCTGCAGGCGGCACACCCGTGGATAATAAGATCGTTGCACTGGTAACGCCATAACCCATTCCTAAAGCACCATCAACCAATTGTGCCAGGAAACCTGCCAATAACATCCAATGAAAATTTTTGTCCAGGGTCTGGTAGAAATTTACAGTTCCATCCGCTAAATCTTTTATGGGTAAATAGGAAAAAATAAAATGCCCGATCAGCATAAATGCAAAAGCAAGCAGCGAATATGTAGCCAGTTTTTTCCAGCGGTTATCCTTTTCCTTTTCAACAAGGGAACGCGTTAATTCATTGAGCTTTTTAACTTTCAATGCAAAATTTCCATTCAGTTTATTTCTAACGGCATGAAGATGATCTACCAGCGAATCTATTTCTTGCGGAATAGCCTCATTCAATACTTCTCTTAATCTTTTGGCTGTAGTGGGCGATTTTCCATTCGTAGAAATCGCAATTTTTACATTTCCTTTTTGAACAACAGATCCAAGGTAAAAATCACAGATATCGGGCATGTCAGCTGCATTAACCAATACATTCTTTTTCTTTGCTTCATCCCTGATAACAGCACTTAAATCTTTATCATTAACAGCTATTATTATCACCTGCATACCAACCAGGTCTTCAGCATCAAACGTTTTTTGTAAAAGGGTAATGTTTGGGTAATCGGCTGCTAACAATTTAATTTCGGGTGAAATAAATTCGGCTACTACCAGCACATGGGTTCCGGGAGCATTATGGATGATGGCAGTTAATTTTTCCAATCCAACATTACCAGCACCAACCAACAAAACATTCATTTCTTCCAGTTTTAAAAAAACGGGGAACAAATGGTTTGCATGATCTGAATGAATCTTTCCAGATTTGCCAGGTGTGATCAATGTTGTTTCAATTGCCATTTATATTTTTTATTATGCAACCAGGACAACCCTGTTTGCAAAATCGCCAAAGGTTTCATTCTCCTTCCGACCAGATTTATATTGTGCAAACAGGTTATCCAATTCTATTAATATTTTTTCTTCATCCAGGTTTTCCTTGTACTTATCACCCAGCCTCAACCCTTGCCTGTCTCCACCAATGTGTAAATTATATTGCCCATAGGCCGTTCCAACCAAACCAATCTCCGCTGCATAAGGCCTTGCACATCCATTAGGACAACCCGTCATCCGTAAAACAATATCCTGTTCATTCAACTGGTATTTTGCTAATAGTGGTTCAATCTTTGATATCAGCGAAGGCAGGTAACGTTGAGCCTCTGCTAACGCCAACGGACAGGTGGGAAATGCCACACAGGCAATGGCATTTTTCCTGATAGCCGATGCTTTGTTCGTATGTTCATTGAGGTTAAATTCTTCCAGTAAATTTTCAATAACACTTTTATCTTTTGGATCTATATCACTCAAAATTAAATTCTGGTTGCTGGTAAACCTGAACACCGCTTTGCCGGTTTCAGCAATTTGAAACAATGCCGTTTTCAAAGCAAGACCTTCACTATCTAACACCCTTCCGTTTTCAATAAATAAAGTGTAATGCCATCTTCCTTTATGATCCTGCTGCCAGCCATACTTATCTTTGCGATCTGCAAATTCAAAAGGTTTTGGTTTTTCCAGTTTGAAACCACAACGGCTTTCAAGTTCTTTTTTAAAATTCTCCTCACCCATCCTGTCAAAAGTATATTTCAATCTTGCCAGTTTACGATCACTGCGGTTACCAAAATCTCTTTGCACCGTTAAAACTTCATAAACTGCTTTTAAGATATTTTCTTCGCCTGAAACAAATCCAATCACGCTGGCTAACCTTGCATAAGTATTTGGATTACCATGGGTAGTAGATAAACCGCCGCCAACAGCCATATTGAATCCAATTAATTTTTCATTTTCAATTATGGCTATTAATCCCAAATCATTGGTTAATATATCTACATCATTATCCGGGGGTATCGCTATCCCGATCTTGAATTTACGCGGCAGGTACCTGTCTTCGTATAAAGGATCGATTTCGGATTCGGGTTCAGAAATTTTTTCTTCATCTAACCAAACCTCCTGGTATGCTCTTGTCTTCGGCAAAAGCATCCGGCTGATTTTATCCGCATATGCATGCACCATTTCATGCAAGGGAGAAGAATTTGGATTACTGCTACAGGCAACATTCCTGTTTACATCGCCGCAAGCTGCAATAGAATCAAGATTCACCTGGTTAAAATCCTGCAAAGTGGGTTTAATGTTTCGTTTTAATATGCCATGAAGTTGAATGGTTTGCCTTGTGGTGATTTTAATTACACCGGTGGAATAATCACCGGCAATCCGATTTGCGGCTATCCATTGCTGTGGTGTAATAGTACCTCCCGGAATACGCAAACGAACCATGAAAGAATATAATTTATCCAGCTTTGCTTCTGCACGTTCACTACGCAGGTCACGATCATCCTGCTCATACATACCATGGAATTTTACCAGGGCATGATCTGCTTCCCGCACTGCTCCGGTAATTTCATCCTGCAGGCTTTCTTGTAAAGTTCCACGCAGACCCTGGCTACTGGTTTTTATTTTTTCTATCGGCGAAAGATTGGACGAATCACTCATACCTTAATTAATTAATTTTAATTGCATCAGCATTATTAATACACATCTTTGCAGTAACGTCCTTCTTCTTTTAAATTATCCAGATACTTTTCTGCATCATCAACTGAAAGTTTTCCTTGTTCTGCAATTACTTTTAATATTGTGTGTTCAACATCCACACTCATGGGTTGCTTTGCACCGCATACATATATAAATGCTCCATTTTCAATCCAATCAAAAAATTCAGTAGCCCTTTCCATGATTTTATGTTGCACATAAATTTTCTCTTGTTGATCCCGGCTAAATGCGAGACTTATATTGGTTAAAACACCTGTGCTGAACCAGTTTTGCCACTCTGTTTGGTATAGAAAATCTGTTGTGAAATGCTGATCACCAAAAAATAACCAATTGCGACCAGTTGATCCAGTTGCTTCTCTTTCTGCAACAAATGATCTGAAAGGCGCAATGCCTGTTCCGGGACCGATCATGATGATATCTTTATCTTCCGCAGGTAAACGAAACCGGTTATTTTTTTGAACATAGAATTTTAAATCAGAATCAATTGGCAACCTGGATAAAAAATCAGAACATAACCCGGAACGTTGTTCCTCTTTGTAAAAAAATTTATCATTAGCCACTGTAATATGCACTTCCCCTTCATGTGCTGATGGCGATGATGAAATGGAATACAGCCTCGGAGTAATGGGTTCAAGAATTTGTATAAGCTCAATAAATTTTTGCGGCTGGGGCATTGGATATGCTTTCAATAAATCCAGTAATGCTATCTGTTTTTCATTTACCGGTTGATTGATAATTGTCGCATATTGTTTGATGATCCTTTCCGGCAAACAGGAAATATTTAACCGGCTTCTTAACAATTCATGAATAGTGCAGGTTTCATTTTTGAAAACCAAAGTTTGTTGTGCATTTGCATGAACCAGCGAAATAATTTCATCTACAACACTCACTTTGTTTTCAGGAATGATGCCAATAGCATCACCGGGCTGGTAATCCAATGCATCGGCGCTTAATTCCAGGTGAAATGTTTGTTTAGATGATCCGCGACCATTTAAAACAGTTTTTGATAATAAAACACCATCATAAGTTTTTTTACCTGTTGATTTTTTAATGTTCGCAGATTCCTGAACTGGCAAAGGAGTTAAATTATCAACTGATTGCAAAAACTGATCAAACCAAACATGCGCCTGCTCTTCATAGTCAACATCACATTTTTGTAATGGAAGAATTCTTTTTGCACCAAGTTTTTGAAATTGCTGATCTACATCTTCACCTGCCTTACAAAATAATGGATATGCGGTGTCGCCTAAAGCCAGCACACCATATTTCATTTTTGGTATGGTGAATCCATTCAAATGAATATGATCATAAAATTTTTTTGCAGCCTCAGGAGGCTCCCCATCTCCATGTGTACTGATGATGGCTAAAAAATTTTCCTCTTTTTGAAGATCAGATAACCTGTACTGATCAAGGCTTACCAGTTTTGGAATAATTCCCCTGCTTTTTGCTTTTGCGGCAAACCCCGTTGCAACAGATTTTGAGTTACCTGTTTCCGTTCCAAATGCAATGGTGATCTTCTTTTTCTGCGTGGAAGGTTTTTCCGAATTATCCGGTGCTTGTTCACCAGCAAGAATGCCAGACAAATAACCATTGATCCAGGCTAATTCTTCTTTCGAAGAAGTCTTCACAATATCCAGTATCGTATTTAATTTATGCCCGGCTAACATGCTCTGTAAAATTTTCAGATTGATGATTATGGGTGTATTGATTTTCATCCGGATTAAAATAATTCTTAGCAACATGATTATTTTTTATCCAGTTGAATTTTTCATGCAGGGCAACAACTTTCCCGATGATAACCAAAGATGGAGACAGGAAGCGATGCCCTTTCAACTTATATTCATATCCCTTGAAACTGCTTATATATACATGCTGATATGGCGTGGTGGCCTGCTCTATCACCGCTAATAATTTATCATCCCCAATATTATTTTCCATTAAATTTTGAACAACATCATCCAGCGTTTCGGATGACATATACAATACGATGGTATCATCCGTATGCGCCAGCTCATTCCAATATGAAGGCGAAACAACATCAGATTTGTACGCAGTTATAAATCGTACGCCGGTGGAATACCCACGGGCCGTCAATGGAATCCCGGCATAAGCGGCAGCACCTGTTGCTGCTGTAATGCCAGGAATAATTTCATAGGGAATATTATTAGCAGAAAGCACGGTCAATTCATCCAGTATGTTTGCAAAAACAGAAACATCCCCGCCTTTTAACCGAACAACCAGTTTTCCTTCCAACGCAAAATGCACCAACAATTCATTGATGCTTTTTTGTGGTGTCGAATTCCCTTTCCGGCATTCCTTTCCAACATAAATTAATTCAGTATTGGGCCTGATGTACTGATCCAATATTTCTCCACTCACCAACCTGTCTGTTAATACAACATCAGCCTGCTGAAGATAACGTGCAGCCTTAACCGTAATCAGTTCAGGATCGCCCGGACCTGCTCCGGCAATGACCACTTTACCTGTTTTCAGGAATGATCCAAATGGTGTATTAATGATTTTTTGTTGCGTATACATCTGGTGCTTTTCTGATAATTATTATTCGATTATGGCATCCTGGATCATGCAGGCACCCGCAGTTAATAAACTGGTTTCATCAATTAAAATGGCACCGCCATTTGTTCTTAATTTTTTATAGGAGTCAAAAGGTATTGGTGATGCGGTTTTTATTATTGCACTAACAATATCATTCAACCCCGCTTTACCCGGTGCATCCAGCTTTTGTAAGGTGTTTACATCCAGTTTGTATTTTATTTCTTTCACCACACAACGTACCACGCGGCTGTTGACCTGGAAAAAATATTTGTTGCCTGCCTGCAATGGTTTATTATCCATCCAGCAAATAAATACTTCGAGCTCATTAGAAAGCTGGGGCAGATTATTTTGATTCACAATTACATCACCCCTGCTGATATCCACATCATCAGCCAGATGCAAAATGGCACTCTGCGGCGCAAAAGCTTCCTGCACTTCTTTGCCCCCGACTTCAATGGCAGAAATAGTTGATTCAACTTCGGAAGGAAGTACTACAACTTTATCTCCGGTGCGATAAATTCCACTGGCGATCTTACCAGCATAACCACGATAATCATGCAGATCTTCCCGTTGTGGACGGATTACATATTGTACCGGAAAACGCGGATCATCCAAATTGATATCATTGTACACTTCAATATTTTCCAGGATATGCAGAAGCGATTCACCTTCATACCATGTAAAATTTATCGATGTATCTACAATATTATCACCATTGATTGCACTGATGGGAATATAGATCACATCTTTCAATCCTAATGATTTAGCCACTTCAGCATAATCGATCAGGATATTATTATACACATCCTGCGAGTATCCAACCAGGTCCATTTTATTAACAGCAATAACGATATGTGGAATATTCAATAGAGATGCAATGATGGAATGCCGGCGGGTTTGTTCAACCACACCATTTCTTGCATCCACTAAAATGATGGCGAGGTCAGCATTTGATGCACCCGTTACCATGTTCCGCGTATACTGGATATGGCCCGGTGCATCTGCAATAATGAATTTCCTTTTTGGTGTTGAAAAATATTTATACGCCACATCGATGGTGATGCCTTGTTCGCGTTCTGCACGTAATCCATCGGTCAATAAAGCCAAATCGATTTC
>CAMPGG010000012.1 GCA_946885335.1 uncultured Chitinophagaceae bacterium | reverse complement strand
GATATATCATTGATTAATGCACTCAAAAAAAATCATTCACCGGCATTTCAAAAACCTTAATATAAATATTGAAAAAAAAAATTGCCATTGTTACTACTCATCCAATACAGTATAATGCCCCCTGGTTTCGTTTGCTTGCAGAAGAGATCAACGTAGATCTGACCGTTTTTTATACCTGGTCACAAGCTGAAACTGGAAATCAATATGATCCAGGTTTTGAAAAAGTGATTCAGTGGGATCTTCCTTTATTAGAAGGATACAATTACCGGTTTATTAAAAATGTTGCAAAAAATCCGGGATCACATCATTTCTTTGGAATCAATAATCCCACATTAAATAATGAAATTGAAAATTGGAATCCCGATGCCATTCTAATCATTGGCTGGAGTTTTAAAAGTCATCTTTCCTGTATCAAATATTTCAGCGGTAAAAAAAATACCGTTTTTTTTAGAGGTGATTCAACTTTAATAGATGAAAGTGAAACATCATCAATAAAAAGACTAATCAGAAAGTTCTTTTTACAATGGGTATATAATTCTGTCGATCTGGCTTTTTATGTAGGAAAGAATAACTATGATTACTACCTGAAATTCGGATTAAAAGAGAAGCAATTATTTTATGCGCCTCATGCCATTGACAATAAACGGTTTTCTGATAATAAAGAAATTTATGAAATTAGAGCGAATGAATGGAGGAGGGAATTGGGTATCAAAGATCAGGAAACTGTTTTCTTGTTTGCCGGTAAATTAGAAGCAAAAAAAAATCCCTTGCTATTACTGGAAGCTTTTAAAATGGCAGACCTGCCTGCATCTCATCTTGTTTTTGTAGGAAACGGTGAGTTAGAGGAAAAACTTAAAGAAAAAGCAGGCATATCTCCCAATATTCATTTCCTTCCTTTCCAGAATCAAACGGTAATGCCTGTTGTTTACAGATTGGGACAAGTTTTTGTTTTGCCCTCTTCTGGTCCGGGCGAAACATGGGGGCTGGCCATTAATGAAGCAATGGCATGCGAACGTGTTGTGATTTCAAGTGATAAATGTGGTGGAACAATTGATTTGATTGATGAAGATAAAGGTGGTTATATTTTTAAATCTAATTCTATCGATTCCATAATAAATGCACTTAAAAAATGTTTGTCAAAAAAGCAGGAATTAAGTGTCATGGGAAAATATAATGGTTGTAAAGTGCAGGATTTTAGCTTTACAAAAATTGTACATTCCATTAATCAGCAATTACAAGCTTTAAAAAGATGACAACCATATAATGGAAGAATTGAAAACTGTACATACAAATAATCCGGGTAAGCCTGTTTTTCCTGTTCTAATTCCTGTTACACTAATCTCCTTTGTCCTCTTCGACACAGATCTTTATTATACTGTAGCCGCTGCCATATTTTTTCACCAGTTTATCAGTTTCTATTTCAACTTAAATGAAAGAATTCCATTAAGAAACCTGGCTGGTATGATGTTTACGTTAAATTATCTTTTTGGCCCGGCTTTAATGTTTCATTGGCTTAACCCATTTGTAGAAGATAATTACAGCATGCGTGGTAATGCTGAAGATTATTTTACCTATGCAATACCTGCTATGCTTTTATTTTTAGCCGGTCTTTACATTTTTGCCAAAAAAGAAGAAGAAGAAATTAATATTAACAGGATCCGGGCAATTCTGGACAGGTATCCCTGGATGCCGCTTCAGTTTATTATTGCCGGTGTGCTGGCAAGTTTTTCATTGCCATATATTCCTTCTCAATTGCAGTTTGTAGTAAGCAGCCTTGCTTACCTGAAATTTATAGGAATGTTTTTGTCATTATTAAGTCCGCAAAGGATTAATTTTTTGTACCTGGCATTATCTTATGGTGTTTTGTTTTTGCAATCTTTTTCATCAAGCATGTTTAATGACTTGCTGAACATGTTGTTTTTCCTGGCTATTTACCTGTGTATTAAATATAAGCCTTCGGGTTTTTTAAAAATAGGCGGTATTGTTGCAGGACTTGTTTTTCTTTCATTTATACAAAGCATTAAATTCTTATTACGTGAGCAAGAGTCCAATTCAATAGAAAATTTGCAAAAAATTCCTGCACTTGTACAAAAAGTTCAAAGTAAAAAATTAAGTACAGATGAAAAAGTCGCAAATATTATTTTCCGTCTTTCTCAAGGTTGGGTAACATCCAGCAGTATAGAATATAAAAAGAACAATGGATTTGAATTTCAAAATGGCAATCATTCACTCACAATTTTGCGATTAGCATTGATGCCGAGAATTATAGATCCGGATCGCATGGTTGTTGGTGACGGAACTTTTTTTAACCTATACTCAGGTCATACGATTCGCGAAGGCACATCTATTGCCCTTGGTATTTTAACCGATGGATTTATAGATTATGGGCAGAATGGAATTTTCATTGTGTTTATTTTTGGCCTGATCATTAATGGATTTATAAAATTTTATAATTACCTGGATGACAAATATGCACTGGCCAAAGTATTCCTGCCTGTTTGTTTTTTTTACATCAGGCCCGATACAGATACTTTCTCCAGTTTAGGTGCCGCGGTTAAAACTACTTTTGTTATCACAATTGTTCTTTTCATTACTTACAAATTTTACCTGCAGGATAAGGTAAGTATGAATGAACAGGAAGTTTATGAATAATTCATTGATTATCCCGGTGAAGAAGAAAATATTAATTACTCATCCATGGTTCTTACCGGCATACAAAGCAGGTGGCCCCATACAATCTTTAGCCAATCTTTGCAGAAACTTAAAAAATGAATATTCATTTTTCATATTGTGCTATGATAAAGATCATTTGGATAAGCAACCATTAACTGGCATTGTGCCGGATGAATGGAATGATTTTGAGAACAGTACCGCGCAGGTTTTTTATATATCAGCATCCAATGCTAAATTTTCCACTATAAGAAAAATAGTAAGTAATATCAATCCTGATTTTATTTTCATTAATGGAATTTATTCACCATTGTTCACTCTAGGTGCGTTGTTATCAAAAACGGGAAAAAAAATTCTGTCTGTCAGGGGTATGTTACATCCAGGTGCCTTAAGTCAGAAAAGTTTTAAGAAAAAAATTTACCTGTCACTTTTGAAATTGATTGGAGTAAAAAGCAATCTATTGTTTCATGCAACCGATATTCGGGAAAAGGAACATATACATACAATATTTGGTAAGGATGCAAAAGTTATCATTGCGCAAAATTTTCCAAACCAGGTTAGCGCTGATAACAATTTACCTTTTGTAAATGGAGTGCTGAAAATCGTAAGTATAGCATTGATAAGTCCTATGAAAAATCATGCAATGGTACTTGAAGGTTTAAAAGAATTATCATTTCCTGTAGAGTATGATATATATGGTCCAATAAAAGATGCTGCATATTGGGAAAAATGCATTCAGTTAATTGGTGAATTGCCTTCTAACATCAAAGTAAATTATAAAGGCAGTATTGAACCTGCGCATGTCGCCAATGTATTACAGAATTATCATTACCTGGTGCAACCAAGTAAAAGCGAAAACTTTGGGCATTCCATTTATGAGGCTTTATCTTGCGGGTTGCCGATCATTACCAGTCATTTTACTCCATGGAATCAACTGGAAGAAAAAAAAGCTGGTTGGAATATTGATCTTAAAGCTGGTTCTATGAAAGAAGTTTTGAATAAAGCCTTTATGGTAAACAAAAATGAATATGCTGAATGGAGCAGGTCAGCAAAGCAATTTGCCAGGAATCAAATCAACCTGGATGAAATAAGAGATCAATATAAAGAACTCTTTCACTAATTATTAAATCAGGCAAATATCTGAATCTATACCAATGATTATTTTAGGAATTAATGCGTACCATGCAGACTCCAGTGCTGCGATTCTTGTTGATGGAAAACTTTTAGCTGCCACTGAGGAGGAGCGGTTTACCCGGGTAAAACATTGGGCCGGCTTCCCTGCTCAATCAATATTATTTTGCCTGAAAGAGGCGGGCATCACTTTGAATGAGGTTGATCATATTGCCATTGGCCGTGATCCCAAGGCAAAGCTGATGAAGAAAATAATGTATCTATTAAATAACCCAATGGGTGGATTGGATACTGTAATAAATAGGTTACAAAATTCTAGGAAAGTTTCATCGCTGGAAAAAGAGTTTGCAAGCATTACTGGTATTGATGAAAAAATAATAAAGCAAAAAATTCACCAGGTTGAACATCACAGGAGTCATCTTGCATCAGCATTTTTTGCAAGTCCTTTTGAGGAAGCGGCATTATTATCCATTGATGGATCAGGTGATTTTACGACCACTATGATAGGGGTTGGAAAAAATAATAATTTTCATGTTTTGGATTCGGTGGATTTTCCCGTTTCTGTTGGAAGTTTTTATACGGCCTTCACCCAGTTTCTGGGTTTTCCACATTATGGTGATGAATATAAGGTGATGGGTCTTGCGCCATTAGGAGAACCGAAGTATGTTGATATGTTGAGAGATGTAATTCAATTTTCAGAAAATGGATTATTTAGCTGGAACCATAAATATTTTAAATCAGCAAAAGATATTGTGGTAACATATGGTGACGATCATATTCCATATGTAGGAACTTTATATACTCCATATCTTGAAGAAAAATTTGGAAAAGCCAGAGAAAAAAACGCTGAACTAACGCAATACCATAAAGATATTGCAGCATCAGTGCAACGATTTACAGAAGAGTTGATTTTTCATATTGTAAATCATTTACAAAAACGTACAGGTTTAAAAAATCTTTGCATTGCAGGTGGCGTAGCTCAAAATTCTGTAGCCAACGGAAAAATTTTAAAGAACAGCAAATTTGAAAACTTATACATTCCATCTGCTGGGCATGATGCCGGTATTTCAATGGGCGCTGCATATTATGTTTATAACCAAATATTGAAACAGCCAAGAGCCAAAGCAATTTATAGTGCCTATACCGGGAGTATTTTTAATAATGATGAAATTGAACAATACTTAAAGTCGCGAAATATTAATTATACCCGTTACGAAGACAGTGAGTTATATGATAAAGTAACCAATTGCCTGATAGATAGTGGTGTGGTAGGATGGTTCCAGGGCAGGGCAGAATTTGGACCAAGAGCTTTAGGTGCAAGATCAATTCTTGCTGACCCAAGAAGGAATGATGCTAAAGATCTGTTGAATGCAAAAATCAAAAGAAGAGAAAGTTTCAGACCTTTTGCACCCTCCATTTTACGTGAATATGTTGATGAATATTTTGAGTTGAATGACAATGTGCCATTCATGGAAAAGGTATTCCCTATAAAGAAAGAAAAACACAGTATCATTCCCGCTGTTACACATGTGGACGGAACTGGTCGCCTGCAATCTGTTGATATGAATGTTTCGCCAAGATATTATAATCTGATAGAAGCTTTCAGGGAAAAAACCGGCGTTCCCATTTTATTAAATACATCTTTTAATGAAAATGAGCCAATAGTAAACACTCCAGGCGAAGCTTTAGATTGTTTTCTGCGTACACAGATGGATATGCTGGTTTTGGAAAATTGTGTTGTGCAACGCTAATTTTAAATCAATCATTATAATAACTGGCTTTGCAGATAAACACCAAAAGAAAAATCATTTTTATAAACCAGGTAACAGGTTACCTGTTTACCGATGTAGTAAATGTATTTGCGGAAGAAAACGATTGTACTTTATATACAGGCAGTATTGAAAGCTCAAATATTCCGCTCCATAAAAATGTACGGGTGGAAAAAATGGTAAAGTATAATCGCAATATTGCTATAAAAAGAATCTTTACCTGGGGGTTATTTACCATTCAAACCTTTATTAAACTACTATTTCAACAAAAAAATACTGAATTATTTATTGTATCCAATCCTCCATTTGCACCTTGGCTTGGTTTTCTTTTTCATAAAATAAGAGGAACAAAATATCACTTACTTATTTATGATGTGTATCCGGATGTGCTGGTGAATTTTGGCATGATTAAAAAAAACAGTGTAGTAAATCGATTTTGGAGTCGGTTGAATAATAAAATATTTAATAGCGCAGAAACGGTTTTTACTTTGAGTGATAACATGGCTTCACTGATAAAAAACTATTCACCTATCAGGGTAGATGTAATTCCAAATTGGGCTCACACCAGTTTCATTCAACCCATACCAAAAGAAAGAAATTCATTTGCCATACAATATGAACAGGTAAATAAAATTTCAGTAGTATACTCGGGAAATATGGGTGCTACGCATGCGGTAGAAAAAATTGCGGACCTGGCTTTTTCTTTTAAACATGATAATGATTTTGGATTTATGGCCATAGGTGATGGAAGTAAGAAAGCACTGTTGGAAGAAAGAAAAGGGGAATGGGGGCTGAATAATTTATTGCTTTTACCATACCAATCAACAGAAGTTCTGCCTTATTCTCTGGCTTGTGCGGATATAGGTATTGTAACACTTAGCTCTGGTGCGGAAGATCTTTCTGTTCCAAGTAAGACATATAATTTACTATCTGCAGGGGTGGCTTTACTGGTGATTGCTTCTCCTCAATCAGAACTTGCCAACCTGGTATCCTCTTACCAATGCGGTGCACATTTCCAGGAACATGAAACCGATAAAATGATTGAATTTTTAAGTGAAATGAAAAATGATTCCAAAGCACTTTTGCAAATGAAAAAGAATGCCAGGCAGGCTTCATACCATTTTACCCCAGCCAATGCAAATTTGTATAAGAGCAGATTAAATGAAGAATATGTACCAAAATTGGCTGAAGCCTTTCATTGATTTCTTGGTTGCGTTAATGGTGTTATTGGCTCTTTCCCCTTTGTTTTTACTCACTATTTTATTGCTTTTTATCGCTAATGGTGGTAAACCTTTTTTTATTCAACAAAGACCTGGTAAAAAAGAAAAGATCTTTTGTATTCTAAAATTTAAAACAATGAATGACAAAAGAGATGAGAATGGCAAATTGCTTCCCGATGAAATGAGATTGACCACCATTGGTAAAATTGTAAGAAAAACATCTATTGATGAATTACCGCAATTGATAAATGTATTAAAGGGTGAAATGAGTCTTATAGGGCCAAGGCCACTGCTTGTTGAATACCTGCCTTTGTATAATGCATTTCAAAAAAGAAGACATGAAGTAAAGCCGGGCATAACTGGTTGGGCGCAAGTTAATGGGAGAAATGCTATTAGCTGGGAAGAAAAATTTAAGTACGATGTTTATTATGTTGATCATTTGAGTCTCGGGTTCGATCTAAGGATCATCATTAAAACTATAGGCAATGTTTTTACTTCGTCCGGAATAACTCAGCAGGGAAAAGCAACTGTAGAATATTTTAAAGGGAATAATGCATGAATGAAATCATCCAAAAAATTTTATTTAACCTGGAACGAAGTGAAACTGCATATAAACTTTATGCACCTGGAAAAAAGTATTACCAGGCATTGAGGATTTATAAAGCAAATCAAACTATTTATGCTTTGTTGATAGCGAACACCCATTTATGGACGGATATAAAAGAAATCATGATGAAATATCTTTTTCATCTTGAAGATTGGTTTGAGCAATTTGAAGAAGAAGTCAGGAACAAAAAACCAAATTTAGATAGTCCTTTTTCTTTCCGGCGGTTTGAAAATTCGCCGCCATTTCCTCCTGGAATTTATGAATCAATCAAAAGCTTATACCCAGCTATATGAAATATATTTACGCCGGAGACCGGGATATCAGTGTGGAAATTTTAAAATTTTTGATTGATCAGGGTTTCCAACCTGCTGCATTGCTTATATCAGAAAAGTCTAAAGCCTCACATGCGGAAGAATTAATAAAATTAGCTGGATTATCTCCAGAATTAATTTTTGAAGGCAAATCATTTTTACAAACAGAGAATATTAGCAAGTTGAAGGCGATAGGTGCCAAATATATTCTCGGTATTCATTTCCCGTATATCATTCCACAGGAAGTTTTAGATATTCCAGCTGTGGGATTTTTAAATCTGCATCCGGCTTTCCTGCCTTTTAATAAAGGATGGCATACACCCAGTTGGGCAATCCTTGATGGTACGCCATATGGAGCCACATTGCATTTTATGTCAATGGAACTGGATTGTGGCGATATTATACATCAAAAACTTTTAAAGATTAATCCGGATGATACTGCACATTCTTTATATCAACGGGTAAAAAATCTGGAAGTTGAAGTTTTTAAAGAAGCTTTTCCAAAATTGTTAGGTGAACCTGGTAGGTTGAAACAAACTGAAAAGGGCTCCATTCATTCTAAAAAGGAATTATCGGCAGTACAGGAGTTACCATTGAATGAATTAATGAAAGTAGATGATTTATTAAAACGCCTGCGGGCATTAACGACCAACAAAACAACTGAAGCGGCTTATTTCCAGGTTGACGGAAAGAAATATTATATCCAGGTAACTGTAACGCCAGAACTTTAAGCATCGAAAATAAAATGAGCAATTCAAAAATATGGTTATCCTCTCCGCATATGGGGGGTACTGAAATAAAATATATACAGCATGCATTTGATACAAACTGGATCGCACCATTGGGTCCGAATGTAGATGGATTTGAACATGACCTTGAAAAATATTTAGGACAGGAAGTTTCGGTGGCTGCATTAAGTTCAGGCACAGCCGCACTTCATCTTGCACTGATCATTTTAGGTGTAAAAGCCGGTGATGAAGTGCTTTGTCAATCTTTGACGTTTTCAGCTTCTGCTAATCCAATTCTTTATCTTGGCGCTACTCCTGTTTTTGTTGATAGCGAACCGGCAACCTGGAATATGTCACCGACTTTTTTACGGGAGGCTATTGAAGACAGAATCAGCAAAGGGAAAAAACCGAAGGCCATCATTGCTGTTCATTTGTATGGGATGCCAGCTCTTATTGATGAGATTGTGGAAATATCTCAACATTTTCAAATTCCACTCATTGAAGATGCCGCTGAAGCACTTGGATCAAATTTTAAAAATCGGCCATTAGGTACTTTTGGGGATCTGTCAATTCTTTCATTCAATGGAAATAAAATCATCACAACTTCTGGTGGCGGTGCATTGGTAAGTCAAAATGAAGATTGGATAAAACAAGCAAGGTTCTTGTCAACCCAGGCAAGGGATCCGGCACCTCATTACCAGCATTCACAAATTGGATATAATTACCGGATAAGTAATGTGCTGGCAGGCATTGGGCGGGGACAAATGGAAGTGATTTCTCAGAGAGTCTCTCAACGTCGCTATAATTTTGAATTTTATAAAAAGGCCCTCAGCAATATCAATCAAATTTCATTTCTGGATGAGCCGGGCAGTGATTTCTTTTCGAATAGATGGTTAACAACCATTTTATTTGAATCAAGCGAAGCCCGTTTGAAAACGTACGATTACCTGAATAAATTAAACATAGAAAGTCGTCCTTTATGGAAACCGATGCATTTGCAACCGGTCTTTGAAAAATACCCCATGTATGGGCACAACATTTGTACTGATCTGTTTGAGCGGGGACTTTGCTTACCGTCAGGATCTAATTTAAAAGATGAAGATTTGAAGAAAGTTGTGGAAGGTATTTGTTCATCATTTTAATTTTTAAGATTTAAAGCATACTGTCAAGTTTTGTTTTTAACTTTTTAAGAGTATCTTAGTCGAATAATTCAAACTCCCCAAAACAATAAATATATATTGTTTTTTTAGTTTCCAATCCTCTACAAACCACCCTGTTTTCCATCTTCCTAAAAGTAACCAGCTTTTCCAATCCTTTCTAAACCTGCATAGTTTTAAGCAACTATGAACAGACTAACGTACTGTATTTAGACATTTTAGGAAGCATCATGAAAAAAAAGTTACTCAGTTATAAGACTGTTCCAAGGTGGGTTATTCTCCTTATTGATCTCGTTATCATTAACTGGTCCTTTGCCCTCTCATATTTTATTGTAAAAAACTTCGAGCTACCCTCCATTTACAGGGGGCATTTTCTTGTATATACAGGCATTTACTGCTTCATTGCCGTCGTGGTATTTTATGCAATGCGTATACATACAGGATTAATCCGTTATTCCAATACACAAGATATCTTCAGAATTTTTTCTGCTGTGTTGGTCACAAGCATTCTTTATCCTGTACTAATTGAATTGTTGGTTAAAAAATATTTCAGTCTTGATGATCTGAATCTTTTTTTCCTGTTATTGATAAACTTCTTTATTGCATCTTCTTTTCTTATTATGCTTAGAACGATGGTTAAGGAGACTTTTCATTATGTGAAAAGAATTACTTCCTCCCATCATGAAAAAGTTCTTATTTACGGATCGGGTAGTGATGCCATGTTGATCAAGCAGGCGCTGGAATCTAACCAGGGTGATTCCTTTTCAGTCATAGGCTTCCTCGAAAAAAATGGAGAAAAGATCAATACCTATATTGAACAAAAAAAGATTTTTCATTATAATGATCTTCTCAAATTAAAAACAAAATACCATGTTGAGAAACTGATCATGGTAAATGAAGACCTTGGCTTAAAATCAAAAAAACAGATCATTGATAAATGTTTAGCTTATAATATTAAGGTCGTTACTGTACCACCATTTAATAAATGGATATATGGCAAGCTAAACCTGAAGCAGATGAAAGATCTGAACATTGAAGATCTTTTACAACGCGAACCTATCGTTATTAATAACACCAAAATATCAAATGACCTGGAAGGCAAAAGAATTTTAATTACAGGTGCTGCAGGTTCCATCGGTTCTGAAATTGTAAGACAGGTAATGAATTATAATCCTGGTTTGGTTATTCTTTGCGATATGGCTGAATCTGCTTTACATGATATACAATTGGAAATTGAAGAAATATACCCATCTAATAAAGTAAGGATATTTATTGCCAACGTGCAGAATTTTCATCGCATGCAACATCTTTTCAAGGAGTATAATCCTGAAATAATATTCCATGCCGCGGCTTATAAGCATGTGCCAATGATGGAAAATAATCCTTCAGAGGCCATACTTACAAATGTTATGGGCACCATGAATATTGCTGATCTGGCCATACTGCATAATGCGGAAAAATTTGTGATGATATCTACTGATAAGGCAGTGAATCCAACCAACGTAATGGGGGCATCTAAAAGAATTGCCGAGATATATATTCAATCACTCAGTAATTCCCCGGACAATACATTAAAAGTTATCAGCAGCAAGAATAATATTCATTATACCGATATTAACTCCAAGACAAAATTCATTACCACCCGTTTTGGAAATGTGCTTGATTCAAATGGTTCTGTTATTCCCCGTTTCCGTAACCAGATTCAGAAAGGTGGTCCAATCACCGTAACGGATCCTGAGATCACCCGATACTTTATGACCATTCCGGAAGCCGTACAGTTGGTGCTGGAAGCAGGTATCATGGGAAATGGCGGTGAGATATTTGTTTTTGATATGGGTAAACCGGTTAAGATTTCAGATTTGGCCAACAAAATGATATTGCTTGCCGGTTTAGAACCTGGAAAAGACATCCAGGTTGTTTATACCGGGTTACGGCCGGGCGAAAAACTGTACGAGGAATTATTGAATGAGCAAGAAAAATGCATTCCTACTTATCATGATAAAATACAAATAGCAAAAGTTATTGTACATACCTATGACCAGGTTTATTCGGATATTGAAGAATTGATCGTAAAATGTTATACGGATGATAATGATTCGTTAGTTAAAAAAATGAAGGATATGGTTCCGGAATTCATTAGCAATAACTCACCTTTTGGAATGCTTGACGCATCAACTGTAAATGGAAAACCAGCTCTGCAACAATTCAGAGAAGTGAATGGTGTGAATGCATAGTTTTTACTTGTTTGTTGTTTATGAAAAAGACCGCCTCCCGGCGGTCTTTTTTTTATGTTTTCTTCAAAGAGGTGAGTTGGTTTATAAAATCTTCGATGATATTCGGTTCCTGGTTTCTTTTTTTGCGATAGGCAGAGATCAGGTTAAAATTATTGAGGGTGGTATCGATCATCCAATCTTCGTAGCCAGTGGTTATTAAATTGCTTAATAATTTTTTTGCTTTTTCATAATTGTTTTCAATAATGGCGATTTCAAGTAGGGATGCAAAATCCCAGTAATCGGGTTTCATTCTATCCATCTTTCTTTCCACAGAAAATTCTACAACCGGCGCCAGCCTCCTGATCTTTTCATTCTCACCTTTTAGTTCAAGTAACATTAACGCATTTACGCCAGGGTAAGCGTCTCTCCAATCTGCATATAATCCATTTAAATAAGTTTCCAAAGCTTTATCCAGGTATGCATCGGCCACCAGGTGGTTATTATTATTAATGGCATCAAGAAACATGTCTTTATAAATTCTTCCTAATATGCCATAGGTTTCACTTGCCGGTCCATTTTTAGCTATTACGTTTTCTAAAATTTGAATAGCTTCTGCTCTCGCTTCAGGCGTTTTCATCCGGTTTAGTGCAAACGCCCATTGCTCCTGCACCATGATGGTTTGTTGAACATGTACCGGCAGCTGTCTGATAAAATTTATCATTTCCTCGTAATATTCCAGTGAGCGGAATGTGAGCATAATATCAATCAAAACGCCGGCTTCCAGGTTTTCCAGCGGTTTATTAGATTCTATTAATGAATGCAGTTGGTTTAGTTTTTCCGCATTGCTGCTTTTTGCTGACCTGATAGTATGCAGTTGCCTTTTTAAAGATTCATCATACATTACTTTATCGCGGAAAATATCTGTCTTTTCATGGGCCACACTATTTTGAAAATGAATTCCATCAACCAGCTGGTACAACGGACTATCTGTTTTCTTGTCTTTTTTAGCATTGACTAATTTCATTTTCAAACCTTCAATATCTGCAGCTGCATTGATTAATTTTTTCTCAGTATCATAACCATAAGGCATACCCCGTAAAAAGTTTACATCAAAAGGTAAGACGGAACCGGTGGCAAATAAACTGATGGTGGTAAAAGGTTTAACGGAATGCCTCACGCCAAGTTCATAAAACACATTGGCATTGGCTGTGGTCAGGTCAGCAATGGCGTAATCAGAAAGTATTAAACGTTCATACATTGGTTTGTGAATAATACCATCCACATTCTCTTCATCGGCCCTTATAGCCTGCATATCTGCAGCTTCAACGGCTGGCTGTATAAGCTTTTTATAAATTTCATCAAAGTCAAATACATTTCCTTTTGCATCCTGCTTCTTCCCAAAAGGCATAATTATAAAACAGGATGGTTTCACCGGTTGATGGTTCATTTTACAATAAAATTTTTTGGAAAATGATCAACATTTATTTCTTTTTCCGCAGTGGCCAAACCAATATCGTATAAGATAAAACGATTTTCTGCATTACTCATTTCAACCAGGTTGTCGACTTCTTTTTTGGTAAATGTTTTTCCGTTTATCCCAAGTTCATTAAGTGTGGCGGGTTCCATTAAAAAATTATATCGCAAATAGGAGAGCAAGCCATTTTGATTTACGGCATCCGTGATCAGGTCATCCTGCATATTGCCGATCTCTGCATCGATAACGCAGGCTGTGGGAGATTTTGATAACCATTGCAAGATGGCCTGGTTTTGCCAGCTGGCATCCTGCATCAGCATATCCGGAATTTCCGCTGCCCAATTCAAAAGATTATTATCTGTCACTTCGCTATGCAATTGCACAGGCTTACTCATCCCGGTTCCTACAGAAACCAATAAAATATTATCAGATCCTAATTTCCAGTGAAAAGGAAAACCTTTCAGGTTGGCTACCATCAATAACTGCAAAGCCGGGTTGTTGGCCATGCTAACCCCACCATCTACAAAAGCTGCCGTTGGAACGCCACCACCTACATCAATTACTTGTGGTAAAAAATAAGTAGGCGCCGCTGCACTTGCCCTCACGGCTTTCCATAAAAGAATATTTTTATTTTTTCCATGTTCACTGTCAAAAAATTTACCTGAGGGATGATTGATTATAGGCCATGTACTGTTGGTGTCTGCTCTTTTGGTTACAATGCAAAGTCCTGTTTTTATTTGGTTACTTCCCATGGTGATATCACCAAAAACTTTTTGCAATTCTTCATCCAGTGGTTGTGCATTATACCTGGCTTTTATAAAATCATCTACCTGGAAGATGTTATACCATTTGTATTTTTTTCCAAAAATCTTTCCGCCCAACTCAAAGTATTTTTCTTTTATTTCATTTACCTCCATCCCAATAGCCAGCGCAGCTGCAATTATGGAACCGGTACTGGTTCCACCTACCAGGTCAAAATAATCGCATAACCTTAGCTGTGGATTATTATGTTGTTGTTTCAGGATGTCTTCTATTTTTTGAAGATATCCCAGGGTTAGGGCTCCTCTTATTCCACCACCATCTAATGATAAAATTCTTTTAGGTCCTTCAGATTGAAGCTTTTTTAGCAATGACATAATTGTGTAGTTTAAATGCCAGTTAAAATCACTTTTTGCCTTTATGAATTTTGTTGAATTATAAAGGCTTCAGAATATTTTAATGGCAGGATGAATAATAAACCACTAACCAGAAGTAATAAAAATATCGGGCAGGAAATGGTCAGGCAGTTTCTGACTGAAGGTTTTTCATGATATCCAGTTTCCAAATTCTGTTTTCATTGGATAGTAAGTTTTCAAAATTTTGAACAAACAAATTGAAAGCATTTGCACCATCATAGGGAGATGCCGCGGATTGAAATAAAAATTTTTCTCTTTTTAAAGATTCAATAGCAGTACGGTAATTGATCCACTTTTCATGAAAGTGATTAAGCTGTTGCAATCCATTACAAATTACAATGATTACACCCATAAAAGCGGTAAGTATCGGGAAGTACGCATACTCCTGGTAAAAGCCGGCCAGGAAGGGGATAGCGGCAGCACATACCAATTCTATTAGTTTCAATATTTTATACCATTGTTGGTTAACTGCACTTTTTTGCTCCATCCAGCGCAATTGTTCATTCACCCTTGTATCAATGTATTCATTTGCAGTCATGACAGGTTTCTAAAACTTAATCAATCATTAAAATCATATCTAAAATTTACATTTTATCTTTCATTTATCCATAACAATTATTGAACAAAAACCATTTGGCCGTAAATAAAAAAATAATTTTCCCCAATGATGTGAAAAAAATATTTCTATGGAAATAAGCCTGTTATGCAGCAAATAATTACTTTTCCTGTCTATATTTTATTCTGCTTGCTCTCCTTGTTCATTTATTATTCATCAAAATGTGTTTATGAGAAAATTAAAACTATTTCTTACGACAGTATTATTCTTATGTTGTCAATTGCTTTGGGCACAGACAAGAACTGTATCCGGCAAAGTTTCTGATGCTACCGGGGCTCCTGTTTCCGGTGTGTCAGTTGTTGTTAAGGGAACTTCCACCGGTACTGTTACCGGCACTGACGGAAATTATTCTCTGAATGTTCCTGCTTCTGCCACTACATTGGTTTTTTCTTCGCTGGGTTTTGAAACCAGGGAAATGGATATTTCAGGTCCATTGGTAAATGTTACATTAAATACAGCCGAAACAAGCAGCCTGGATGAAGTGGTAATTGTTGGTTATGGTACCAAGATCAAAAAAGATCTTACAGGAAATATTGCGCAGATAAAAGGATCGGAGGTTGCCAATACCCCTGTAGCTAACTTTAACCAGGCTTTGCAGGGACGTGCAGCCGGTGTGTTTGTTGAAGCGAATAATGGTAAGGTCGGCGAGGGTGTAAAGATCAGGATACGTGGTTCCGGTTCAATCAGCGCTGCCAATTCTCCTTTATACGTGGTTGATGGTATTCCTATAAATGAAGGTGCTATTTCTGGTAGTGCACTCACGGATATCAACCTGAATGATATAGAATCATTCGATATCCTGAAAGATGCATCTGCCGCGGCTATTTATGGTTCAAGAGCTGCGAATGGTGTTGTACTGATTACAACTAAAAAGGGCAGAGCAGGTAAAACCCAGGTGAATGTAAATGCACAATATGGTTTTAATGAACCAACCAACAACCGTGAATTTTTAAATGCAGCGGAGTACATTGAATTATTTACCGAAGCTGCCATCAACAGTGATTTGATTGACGGTATTGATCCTCGCACACCAGGCAATTATGCTGGTTCATGGTTAGAGTATGTGGAAAAACGTTTTACCCGGTATGCGGGTCATTCTGACTGGCGGAACAATGAAACGGATACTGATTGGGAAAGCCTTGCTTACAACGATAATTCTGCAACAAAGATCCTGGATCTGAGTGCATCAGGAGGTAATGATAAAACAAGATTTTTTGCCAGTGGAAGTTTCAGTGACCAGGAAGGTATTTTGATAAACAATGCTTTTCAGCGTATGTCTGGTCGTTTAAACCTGGAACATGATGCAACTAAAAGATTAAAGATTGGTATGAATATGGGTCTTTCGCGTACGGTTGCAAACAGGGTAACCCTGGATAATGGTTTTCAAACACCTTTACAAATGGTTGCACTGGCACCGATTACTCCTGTAAGAGACCTGGATGGTAATTTATACAATACACCAACAACTACTTATTATAATGGTTTGTTCGAGATCGATGAAGTAAAAAGATCTTCAACCAGCTTTAGAAATTTAGGTAATTTATTCCTGAATTATGACCTGGTAAAGGGTCTTGTTTTTAAAACTGAATTAGGCCTGGATATTCAAAACCAGAACGATGATTATTATGGAAGCCCATTATCATTAACTGGTTCTGGAATCAATGGATATGGTTTGTCGGAGTGGTATCGCGGAACAAATTATAATACAAATAATTATTTTAATTATTCCACCAACATTAAAGACAGGCACGATGTAGATGCAACGTTGGGTATGGCCTTTCAAAAATATTCTTCCCAGTCTGCATGGGTTGAAGGACAGGATTTTCCTGTTGATGATTTAAATCGTTTGGCAAGTGCAGGTGAAATTACCGGTGGATCATCATCTGCTTCCGAATCATCCTTCTTATCCTATTTCTTGCGGACCAACTATAAATTTGATGATAAATATCTTTTATCATTAAGTGGAAGAATAGATGGATCATCCAGGTTTGGTAAAGACAATCGTTATGGTTTCTTCCCGGCTGTTTCTGCTGGTTGGATAATTTCACAGGAAAGTTTCCTGGCTAATTCAGATGTTTTAAGCTTCCTTAAATTAAGAGGTAGCTGGGGTATTACTGGAAATGCTGAAGGATTTGGAAATTTTTCCCAACTGGGATTATGGGGTGCGTCAAAATATAATAATGCTTCCGGTTTAATTCCAACCCAATTAGCGAACCCTGAATTGAAATGGGAGAAATCTGAACAAACCGATATTGGACTTGATTTTGGATTCTTTGATAACAGGTTGAGTGGTGAAATTGATTATTACGTAAGAAATACCCGCGACCTGATTTATAATGTTCCGGTGCCAGGTACATCTGGTTTTTCAACACAGCTGGTAAACATTGGCGCCATGAAGAACAAAGGGTATGAGTTTGTATTGAATTCTGAAAACATTCGTTCCAGGGATTTTAAATGGAGTACAAGCTTCAACCTTTCCTTCAATGAAAATAAAGTAGTTAGCCTGGATGGTGATCAGACTTTAATACCGGGTAATGATGGCCGTTATATGAACTCACTCATTGTTGGCGAAGCTATTGGTGTTTTTTATGGTCCAAAATATGCCGGTGTGGATCCTGCAAATGGGGATGCATTGTGGTTTTTGGATGATGGAAAAACAACAACCAATGACTATAACGATGCAGGCGATTTTGTAATAGGTAATCCTAACCCTGACTGGATCGGTGGATTAAATAATACATTAAGCTATAAAGGAATTGAATTGAGTTTCCTGTTCCAGGGTGTTTGGGGTAACCAGATTCAAAATGGTGCTGGTGGATTTATGTCAACCGGTGCGGATTGGTTCGATAACCAAACAAGAGACCAGTTAAGACGCTGGCAGAAACCGGGCGATATTACTGATGTTCCCCAGGCCCGTTTTTATTATAGCAACGGAACAGGTTCTTCCAGCCGTTATGTTTATGATGGTTCTTATATCCGTTTAAAATCTTTGAACCTTGGATATAATCTGCCAAAATCCGTAACAGATAAATTAAAGATCAGCACGGCCCGTATATATGTCCTGGGTGTAAACCTGCTGACCTTTACTGATTATGAAGGTTGGGATCCTGAAGTTAATACCGATTATAGAGCGGGTAACCGCAACCAGGGTGCTGATTTTTATTCTGCACCACAAATCAAATCTGTAACATTCGGTTTAAACCTGGGTTTCTAAAATCTTTAATTACTAATATGAAAATTATGAAAAGATATATTTTAATAGCATCCGCTTTTATGCTGACGGCCACTGCATGTAATAAAGAATTGGACATCCTGCCCCAGCAAAGCGTTGCCGAAGAATCTGCACTAAGTTCGGATGCCAATGTAAAAAAAGTATTAAATGGTGCTTATGATGCAATTGCCAGTGCAAGTTTGTTGGGTGGTGATATGCAATTGTTTTCTGAATTGTTTGCTGCCGATGGGGAAATTCGCTGGGAAGGAACGTATAACCAACCCCGCGAAGTTTGGAACAAAGCTATTCTTACAACCAATAGTTTTGTAAACTCCATGTGGCTGGATGGCTATAATGCCATTAATATCAGTAACAATATTTTAAGTGCTATTGACGTGGTCAATGAAAATGACCAGGACCGCGTTAAAGGCGAAGCCTTATATATTCGTGGCCTGATGTATTTTGAGTTGGTTAAGTTATTTGCCAAACCCTACAGTGCTGGTAATGTTTCTTCTAATCCTGGTTTACCAATTGTTTTGGAACCAACCCGTGCAATCAATGAAAGTTCTTATGTTGCAAGAAGTACAGTGGAACAAACCTATACCCAGATTATCAATGACCTGACCCAGGCTGAAGCTTTGTTGCCTGAAACCAACAGTGTTTATGCACAAAAAGTTGCCGCTGCGGCTATGCTTTCCCGTGTGTACCTGCAAATGGCCGATTATGAAGGTGCCAGGGATGCAGCTGACAGGGCAATCAGTTATGGAAGACAATCAATAGTTACTCCATATGGAAAAGCTTTTAACAGCGGCAGATTATTGGAAACAGATAATGCATCTCCATCACCTGAAGACATTTTCCGGATCATGGTAAGTTCGCAGGATGGAAGTAACAGCATGCATCTTTACTGGTCTATTACAAAATACGGCGCAAGAGCAGGTGATGTTTCCGTTTTACAAAAGCACCTGGACTTATATGATCCAGCCGACAAACGTTTAGCATTATTTTATGCGGGTGCAGGTAACACGGTAGGATCAGGTCCTATCCGTAATGGGAAGTGGCGTTATAATTATTCTAATATTCCAGTTGTCAGGCTTGCGGAAATGTACCTGACCCGTGCGGAAGCAAATTTCAGGTTAGGAACCAGCGTTGGAGCTACACCACTGCAGGATGTAAATTATATCAGGGAAAAACATGCTGAATTGCCACCATTGGCATCAGTGGACCTGGATGATATTTTATTGGAACGTAAACTTGAATTGGCTCACGAGGGACAAGGTATTCATGATGTAAAGAGGCTCAAATTAAGTGTGGATGGTTTTGCTTTTGATGCCAATGAATTAGTATTGCCTATTCCAATCAGGGAAATCAATGCTTCCAATAATGTCATTGTTCAAAATGCAGGTTACTAAATAATTTATTTATTTTTTTTATAGGTGAGAGTTGAGATGTTTACGTCTTAACTTTCACCTTCTTTTTTTTCCTTTGTTTTCACTCAGTAAAATTGAATGGTAAATGAATAAAAATTTTTTTGCGCTGCTTTTTGCCAGCCTGCTTTTTTCTTCCAGCTTCGCCCAGTTAAAATCGCCCGAAGAATTCCTGGGATATAAGATTGGTACGCGTTATACGCCTCATTGGAAACTGGTTAGTTATTTTCAACATGTTGCTCAGTCGGTTCCTTCCATGGTTAAAATGCAACAATATGGTGAAACCAATGAGCATCGCCCATTATACCTGGCATATATTTCTGTGGCTGAAAATATCAGCAACATGGAAAACATTCGCCAGAATAATTTACGGTTGGCAAATTTATCTTTGGATAAAGCGGCACCTGTTGAAAACACCCCTGTGGTTGTTTGGTTAAGTTATAATGTTCATGGCAATGAAACTTCGTCTTCTGAAGCTGCCCTGCTCACGCTATATGAATTGGTTGATCCAAAAAATCAGCAAACAAAAGAATGGCTGAAAAATACGTTGATCATTATGGATCCCTGTGTAAACCCGGATGGAAGAGATCGCTATGTTAATTGGTTTAATTCGGTTGTGGGTACCAGTTATAACCCCAATCCTGATGCACGGGAACACCGGGAGCCATGGCCGGGTGGAAGAACAAACCATTATAATTTTGATCTTAACCGCGACTGGGCCTGGCAAACGCAGGTTGAAAGCCAGCAAAGAATGAAGGAATATAATCAATGGATGCCCCAGGTGCATGTTGACTTTCATGAACAAGGCATCAACAGTCCGTATTACTTTGCACCAGCGGCTGAACCTTATCATGAAGTGATCACCAAATGGCAAAGAGATTTCCAGGTAACGATTGGAAAAAATCATGCAAAATATTTTGATAAAGAAGGCTGGTTATATTTTACCCGCGAAAGATTTGATTTGTTTTACCCTTCTTACGGTGATACCTACCCGGTTTATAACGGTTCTATTGGTATGACATACGAACAAGCGGGTGGAGGAGCAGCTGGTTTAGGTATACTCACCGCGGATGAGGACACGCTTACTTTGTATGACAGGGCCATTCATCATTTTACAACATCCATCAGTACCATTGAAATTTCTTCAAAAAATGCAGCCTCTTTGGTAAAAGAATTCAGAAAGTATTTTAATGATGCGGTAAGTGGCTCCATTGGTGAATACAAATCATATATCATTAAGAATAAACCTGAAGATGCAGAAAGAATAAAGTCATTGATCACTTTATTAGATAAGAACGGCATTAAATATGGAAGTGGGAAGGGCAGTGGAAAAGGATTTGATTACCATACCGGGAAGGAAGCTAATTTTTCCTTAGCAGAAGGTGACCTCATTATTCCTGCATCACAACCCAGGGCAGCTATGGTAAAAGTATTGTTTGAACCTGATCCTAAATTGGCTGATTCTGCAACTTATGATATTACAGCCTGGGCATTACCTTATGCTTATGGTGTAACTGCCTATGCCAGTAAACAAAATTTCAGTACCGGCAACATAAATGCAAATGGATTTATACCCAACAACGGTGCGGATGCGTATGGTTATGTCATTCGCTGGCAGGGTGTTTCATCAGCTAAAACGGTTGGACAATTATTGGACAAAGGCATAAAATTACGTTTTGCTGAAATGCCTTTCGAGGTAAATGGTCAGTCGTTTCCGCGTGGGTCTGTCATTATTTTGAAAAGAGGCAATGAAGCATTTGGAAATACATTATGGCAGCAGGTTAGTAAGATCGCTAATGAAAATATGATCACCATGAATGCGGTACAAACCGGCATGGTTGATAAAGGATACGATTTTGGAAGTTCACGTGTGCGGTCAATGAAGGCGGTTAAAGTTGCCATGTTAACGGGTGAAGGTGTTTTTTCAAATGCAGCCGGTGAAGTCTGGCATTTCTTTGATAAAGAATTGCAATATCCAATTACGCTTATCAACGCGGTGGATGTTAGCAGGGTTGACTGGAATAATATTGATGTACTGATCATGCCCGCAGGTAATTATCGTTTTTTAAATGATAAAAATGTTGCTGATCGTTTTCACCAATGGATCAATGGTGGTGGTCGGGTAGTGGCACTGGAGAATGCTGTTGGACAATTGGCTAAACAGGAATGGAGTTCAGTAGAAGAGAAAAAGCCGGCTGATACATCTAAGGAGAAGGATACAAAAAAAGATCCTTATGAATCGTTGAAGTCTTATGAAGACAGGGAAAAAGATGCGATCCCTGCAACTACACCCGGGGCTATTTTACGAGTGGATGTAGATAATTCTCACCCATTGATGTACGGTTATCCAGCTCACTATTATACGTTGAAAATGGATGATAATATGTACAGCTTTATTAAAGATGGCTGGAATGTGGGAGTGATAAAACAAGACAGCCAGGTAGCTGGATTTGTGGGACATGAATTAAAAAAGACCCTGAAAGACGGACTGGTATTTGGTGTTCAGGACGTTGGCCGTGGTTCGGTTACATATCTTACGGATAATGTTTTGTTCCGTAATTTCTGGGAAAACGGAAAACTAATGTTTTGTAATGCCGTATTTATGGTAGGAGAATGAGACAATTTGAAAATTTGAGAATGTGATAATTTGAAAATGGAGAATAAGCAAAATGTACAATGTACTTTTTGACATCTCCCATTTCGTTTAAAAAAATAACCACAGTGACATCTGTGGTTATTTTTTTTGAAATAGTTTGAATCTAATTGTAATTATATCTGTGAATTCAAATAAAAAAATAAGACGCTTAATCAGTTATTCTAACCTGTCAGTTTCTTCCTGGTAAAAGTTTTTTGACTTTTAACTTTTAACTTTTGAATTTTTACTTGTAAATATAAATCTCAATCTTTCCATCTTTTGTTACAGCACCCCGATACATCCCTTCCGTATTGAATGGCATGGACATATTTCCATTTTTATCCAAAGCGATCATTCCTCCGTCACCACCCAGCTTGCCAATCTTTTCAATAACAGCATGCGCCGCCGAGTCAACAGTTAATCCTTTGTATTCCATCATGGCAGATACATCATAGGCCGCTACACTGCGAATATAAAACTCACCCCAACCGGTACACGAAACGGCAACCGTTTGATTATTGGCATAAGTACCTGCACCAATAACAGGAGCATCACCTACACGTCCGTATTTTTTATTGGTCATACCTCCTGTACTTGTACCAGCAGCCAGGTTACCATTTTTATCCAGCGCAACTGCACCCACGGTTCCAAACTTATTGTCTATATTTTGTATGCCCCATTTTGAAAGCTGATTTTCACGCTCATTTTTAAATCGGTAACTGTGATCCAGTTTAGCTTTTTCTTTATCTTCTTTAATAGCTTGTTGCAATGCATCCCAGCGATGTTTGGTCCAGAAATATTTGGGATCAACGATTTTCAATCCTGCATCCTTTGCAAATTTTTCAGCACCTTTCCCGGTCATCATTACATGCTCTGAACGTTGCATAACCGCGATGGCTGCACTGATCGGGTTCCTGACATTACTAACACCTGCTACTGCTCCCGCAGCCAGTGTTTTACCATCCATTACTGAAGCATCCAGTTCGTTGCGGCCATCGTTGGTAAATACAGCTCCTTTACCTGCATTAAAAAGCGGGTTATCTTCCATGGTATGGATGGCGAGTTCAACCGCTTCAATACTGGTTTTGCCTTTTTGTAATGCATCATAACCTGTTTGCAATGCTTTCCGGAGAGCAGCTATATAAGCAGATTCCATTTCAGCAGTCATATTTTTTTTCAGGATGGTTCCGGCCCCACCATGAATCACCATAACATAATCTCCTTTTGCACTGGCATCTTCCTTTTTATATAAGGTGCCATTATCAACAAACCACCAATACCATTTTCCACCCCGTGCGGATGCACTATCAAAATCAGCCACGCTGAAGCTTCCATTCGGATTGGCACCCAATTCATAAACCTTTAATGCTTTTTCTTTATTGATCCAGTTTAAAGGTTGACCAGCTGTAATATTTTCGGGTTTGCCACTATGCCTGGTCGTTATGAAATATGCTTTGTTTTCTCCCAAAACAATCGCTTTGCCATTTTCATCAATGCAAACTGCCGTTCTTTCATCCGGTGCAATACCGAAAGGCGCAATGTTCCAGTCTTTCATGGCACGTGCCAGGAAACTTACATGCCTTCCTTCCCGCTGGCGGGCAATATAATGCTGGTCTGTCAATACATTGGATAAGTATGGTGCTTTCAACAGGTCATTATTATAGAGGGTAGAGTTTTCATGATATGGATCTGCCAATGCCTGCCTGGATGTTACACTTCCATTTTCACCACTATAATAAAGCCCGCTTAAAATAGCGCAACCTGCACTGGTGCCGCCTACAGGAATCTTTTTTTCATTTAATAAATAATTGATGGCATCAGCGGTTTTTGTGCCGCGCCAAAAACGCATATACCTTGATTGATCCCCACCACCTATGAAAAGCATTTCCGCATTCCGGATAATGCGAGCCACCGTATCATTTTCCGCCAATTCTTTGGAAGTAATGTTTAATGTTTCAACAGAATTGACCCCACCCATGGAATACAAAGCTTCATTATATGCATTTGTCCCGGACGCGGTGATCACTACCACATCGCCTCCACCACTGCGGTCAATCATCCATTGAAATGCTGGCTTTACACTTCCACCTCCACCAACCAATACGATCCCTGATTTGGTTTTTGTTTGGATATCTTTTTCATCACCCAGCAAACCTAACGATGCCGCACAACTGTTTTTTGATTGTGAAATAACGGGAAGACTATAACAAAACAACATGAGTAGCAGGAACGGGTAAAATATTTTTTTCATAATCAAAATCTTGAAATCAAAGGGATTTAGTTTGCATTTTTATGCGCTGAAAGATAGGATTTTTTTTAGCACAGCTTGAGCAAACAAAAGAAACACAAAGCAAACAATGGCAATGGAAAGATCAAATTGTATTTAATTCATAATTTATATTTTCCCTTGCTGCATTTTCATAT
>CAMPGG010000011.1 GCA_946885335.1 uncultured Chitinophagaceae bacterium | reverse complement strand
GGTGCAGGTATGGCACCGCTGCGTTCACATTTGTTCCACTTATTTCACACCAAAAAAGAAAGGGAAAGAAAAATATCTTTTTGGTACGGTGGCCGTTCATTAAAAGAAGTTTTTTATACTGAGCATTTCAGGGATATTGAAAAAGAATTTTCAAATTTTCAATACAATATCGCTTTATCAGAACCACTTCCGGAAGATAACTGGAATGGTTACACGGGATTTATTCACCAGGTATTATTTGATAATTATTTAAAAGATCATCCTGAACCAGAAGAAATTGAATATTACTTATGCGGCCCACCCATGATGAACACAGCTGTATTTAAAATGCTTGATAATTTAGGTGTGCCGCCTGGAAACATCGCCTTTGATGATTTTGGAGGATGATTATTTATTTAAAGAAATGATGAAAAACTTTCTCCAATTAATTCAAATGATAAAATTCTTTTAATCAGTACCAGCAGCTATGTATAAAATAGTTTCTTCCTGCTTTGTATTTATTTTATTTTTTAATTGCAATCGTGTTGAGCAAAACACTGTTTTTATTTCGGGTGAAGCACAGGGAACCACTTATCATATTACTTACATAACAGAAACAGGAACCAGTTACCAGGAAGAGATTGATTCTATTTTCCAGGTTATTGATCTATCAATGTCAACCTATGTACCGGCTTCAATCATTTCAAGAATAAACCAGCATGATACAAATGTTATCATTGACCAGCATTTTAAAAATGTATTCAACAAAGCCCGGGAGATTTCAGAAAAAACCGATGGATTGTTTGATATAACGGTTGGCCCGCTTATCAATGCCTGGGGCTTTGGTTTTTCAAAAAAAGAAAAGGTGGATAGCAGTATGATCGATAGCCTGCTGATGAATGTTGGATACACTTTTGTTGAATTAGCCAATAACAAACTAGTAAAAAAGAAAGCTGGGACAATGCTTGATTTTAATGCCATTGCACAAGGTTATACCGTTGATGTGCTGGGTGCATTTCTTGAAGAAAAAAATATCAAAGATTACCTGATTGAACTTGGTGGTGAAGTAAAAGCAAAAGGAAAAAAAATCAATAATGAATATTGGACCGTAGGTATTGACCAGCCTAATGAAACAGAGATGGAAGGCAGACCATTAAAAGCCACTATTCAATTAAAGAACCAGGCATTAGCCACTTCGGGTAATTACAGAAAATATTATATAGAAAATGGTCAGAAGTTTTCGCATATCATTGACCCACGTACAGGCTATCCGGCAAAACACAATTTATTAAGCGCCTCTGTTATTGCACCCGACTGCATTACTGCAGATGCATATGCAACAGCATTTATGGTGATGGGTGTAGAAAAATCAAAACAATTTTTACAACAACACCCGGAATTACAACTGGAAGTTTTTTTTATTTATGATGAAGGCGGGAAGTGGAAAACGTATACATCAGGAAAACTTAAAGAACAGGTAAAAGAAATTTCTTAAGCCTTGCATCTTTCTTCGGGCCGGGCTCCGCAAATACCACAGCTGCCATTTTCGTTTTTCAATAATGGATTATTGCTGCTGCATGTACCGCTAAATTCCCCGTTTTTTTTAACCAGTAATTTAATGGCAATACCAGCGACAGCTAATGCAACTAATATGATTGAAAGTACAATGATCATCATTCATCAAAATTACAAAAGATAAAAAGAATGATGATTGTGCAGATCGATTATCAACTCAATGAATAAAAATGGATTGTTGTAATAAATAAACAATAACGCCGGAAAAAAAACCTATCAATGCCAGCCAGCTTATTTTTTTCAGGTACCAGATGAAGTCAATTTTTTCCATGCCCATCGCAACTACACCGGCTGCTGAACCGATGATCAGGCAACTGCCACCCGTACCTGCAGCGTAAGCCAGAAATTCCCAGAAATAATGATCCGTTGGAAAAGTTTGCAAATCATACATACCCATTGCGGCGGCCACAAGCGGAACGTTATCAATCAGTGCAGATAATAAGCCAATAGAAACAACTATTACATCCAAATTACCAATATGCTGGTTCATATATAATGCAACTTCTTCTAATTGGCCGGTTGACTCTAATGCCGCAATGGCGACCAGGATACCAAGAAAAAATAATACGCTGGGCACATCAGCTTTTCTTAATGCATGCACCACTGAATACACGCCTTTATCTTCATCATTTTTATTCTTATGAATGATTTCAGTAACCACCCAAAGTATGGCAACACCGAACATAATTCCCATAAATGGTGGCAAGTGCGTTAATGTTTTAAAGATGGGCACGAATATCAATGCACCCACACCTAATCCTAAAATCAGGTTACGTTCAAAATTGTTTGTTTTATTTAAAGTAGTATCCTGCTCCGCAACAGCAGGTTCAATTGAACCTTTGAGGAAAAATGAAACCAGGGTTAATGGGACCAGTAAACAAGCCAGGCTGGGTAAAAACAATTTCAACATGATGTTCGATGTTGTTATCTGGCCCCCAATCCATAACATGGTAGTGGTAACATCACCAATCGGTGTCCATGCTCCACCTGCATTTGCAGCTACTACGACCATACCAATAAAATACATTCGTGTCTTTCTATCGGCAATCAATTTTCTTAGTAAAGAGATCATAACGATAGTGGTAGTGAGGTTGTCCAGAACAGCCGAAAGAAAAAAGGCAACCAGGCAAATGATCCAGAGTAGTTTACGGGTGTTGGTAGTACTGATTTTGTTGGTGATGGCTTCGAACCCGTCATGTGCATCCACTAATTCAACAATCGTCATGGCACCCAATAAAAAAAACAGGATGCTCGATATTTCTCCCATGTGTTCATACAATTGTATGGACACCACACCCGGATCGGAACTTGCCATGATATAAATTACCCAACAAAGAACGCCGGTTAATAAAGCGCTGGCTGTTTTATTGATACGAAGCGGATGTTCAAACGCTATTGCTGCATACCCTGCAATAAAAACCAGGGTCATGATTAACTGCATGCTTAATAGTTTTGAATGAAATGAACCTCTTTGGGAAAAATGATTTTATTAATTGATAAGTGAAAGCTATAAATATTTACCGGATGATGAAAAAATTTACATAATTAATCCTGGCACAAAAAAAAGCAGGTCTGTTAAACCTGCTTTTTTGCAAACAATTTAAATAAGCATTTATGAAATTATCCAATGTTCCAATATAAAGACCCCTGCACCTGCGAGGTAGCCTAATAAAGCGAACAATGAAATATTTTTAAGATACCAGAAAAATTCTATTTTTTCCAAACCCATAGCTGCTACGCCAGCAGCCGACCCAATGATCAGGCAACTACCTCCTGTTCCGGCACAATATGCCAGGAAGGTCCAGAAATAATGATCGGTAGGATAAACATCCAGTCCATACATACCTTGCGCCGCGGCAACCAATGGAACATTATCAATCACTGCTGACAACAACCCAATGGAAATGGTGATCACATTCACATTACCAACCGTTTCATCCATCCAGGTTGCAATGCCCGTTAAAACACCAATGGTTTGCAAAACAGCTACGCTCAAAAGAATTCCCAGAAAGAATAAAATGCTTGGTGTATCTATTTTGCGCAATGCATGGTTTACCGACAGAACTCCTTTTTCCTCTTCATCTTTATCATGATGTATGAATTCGGTGATGACCCACATTACACCCAATCCAAACAGGATACCCATATAAGGAGGTAGATTGGTAATGGTTTTAAATATGGGAACAAACAGCAATGCTCCTACGCCTAAGTAAAAAACACCATTCCGTTCTGCCTGGCTGGTTGTGAAATTCAGGTTTTTTGGTGCATCCAAATTAGAAGTGAGTTCGCCTTTTAATTTCCGGGTGATCAAAAATGTTGGCAACAACATACAAACCAGGCTGGGAATTATAGTTTTTATGACTATGCTACCAGCTGTAATCTGGCCACCTATCCATAACATGGTTGTTGTAACATCACCAATGGGTGACCATGCACCTCCGGCATTGGCTGAAATAACAACTAAGCCGGCAAACATCAATCTTTCTTTTTTGTCGGGTATGATCTTGCGTAAAAGGGAAACCAAAACAATAGTGGTAGTCAGGTTATCCAGTGCAGCAGATAAAAAGAAAGTGATGATAGCTACTATCCAGGCAAGTTTTGCTTTGTTGGTTGATGTGATGCGGGACGTTATAATTTCAAATCCATCATGAGCATCTATCAATTCAACAATGGTCATGGCGCCCAACAAAAAGAAAAGAATACCTGCCAGTTCACCCAAATGCTCCTCCAAAAAATGTGAAGGAACATGAATATCCTCATTATAAAGCGCATAGACCGTCCAGCACAAAACACCGGTTATAATGGCCGTTGCCGCTTTATTAATTTTAATGGAATGTTCAAGGGTGATGGCAGCATATCCTAAAATAAAAATTACGCTAATCAGAAATATCATGCTGCTTTATGGTTTACTATTTTACATGATCGGATAACCAATTAACGGCCTCCGGAAGATCTGCAAATATATTATCCTTACTTACTAAACCCGGAATTAATTGAATTCTTTCTAACCGACCCCTTGGTTGATTTTGTAAACCACATAGCAATACTTCTATATTCCGTTGTTCCATGGAAAGAATAGAATCTTCCAATGCATATAAACCAGATTGATCTATAAATGGAACATTTTCCATTTGAAGTATAACATATTTAACATCCGGTATTTTACCAGCTACAGTCTGAAAGCTTGTAGCAGAGCCGAAAAACAAAGGACCTTCAAATTTCTTAACGAATACTTTTTCCTTTATCGCATCCGGCAATCCTACTGTTAAACCTGTATCCACGTCATCCAGTGATTCCAGTTTAACTGCATCAGATCGCTCTTCAACAGAATCACTCATATTTTTCATGAAGAGGAAAGATGCCATCACCATACCAATACCTACTGCAACTAACAGATCGAGGAAAACAGTAACTAATAATACAATGATCATAATAGCTACATCAGCCTTTGGAACTTTAGCCACATGACGGAAACCTTTATAATCCAAAATACCGATACCAACGGTTATTAAAATACCCGCCAATACAGATGATGGAATGAGTGCTGCATAAGTTCCTAATCCTAAAAGAATGACCAATAAAACCAAAGCATGTATTATACCTGAGATCCGGTTTCTGCCACCTGAACGAATATTAACCAGGGTACGCATTGTGGCACCTGCACCAGGTATACCCCCAAACATTCCGGAAATAGAATTACCAATCCCCTGCCCGATCAATTCCCTGTTACTATCATGTTTGGTTTTGGTAACGTTATCAGAAACCACCGAAGTCAGCAACGAGTCGATTGCTCCAAGGGCTGCTAAAGTAGCAGCAACTTCCAGGATTTCAATATACAAGCTGGTATCAATAGAAACCAAATTCCCTATTTGCAACGGTGGAAATCCATAAGGTATTTCACCGATAACAGGAACATCGTTATTCAGGATTACAGATAATAATGTTACTACTAATAATGCAACCAGTGTACTGGGAACAGCTTTAGTTATTCGTGGAAACAGGTAAATAATTAAAATAGTAAGCGAGGCGTAAATAAGTGCCCAAACATTAATATTCTGTAAGGCAGGTCCTATTTCTTTAACAACATCAAGTGTTGTTTTTGGCGAGGACTGACCCAATGCTGGAAATAATTGCAAAAGGATAATGATAACACCAATCCCACTCATGAAACCAGAAATAACCGGGTAGGGAATAAACTTTATCAATGATCCGATCTTAAAAATACCCATCAAAATCTGGAAGATACCGGCCAATATAAAACAGGCTATGATTGCACCCATAGCCGTACTCAAATCCCCTACCTTAGAAACAAAAAGTACAATGGTAGCTGTAGTTATTACTGTCATTGGACCGGTAGGACCACTTATCTGCGATGGGGTTCCGCCTAAGAGAGAGGCAAAAAAACCTAAGAAAATGGCGCCATATAAACCTGCTGCGGCACCTAAACCAGATTGAACTCCGAATGCAAGTGCTAACGGCAAGGCAACTATACCCGCCGTTAGACCGCCAAAAAAATCACCCTTTGTAAACTTCAGTGCTTTCATAATACGCTTTGGATTTATCGTTAATACTGTCTAAAAAATCTACTTTTCCTGTTATTATATCGTACATAGCGCCCGTTATAATAACCTCACCTTTATTAACAGCCTCGCGTATGATGGGACTGGTATTCATAATTAAATCGATCTGGTGGCGAACATTAAGCCAGCCAACATTATTTACAAAATCTTTATTTTTTGAATTTCGGTTGTCCATGGTTGTGGTTTCCGCTTCCACCGCCGGGTGAATGTGAGCCAACAATTCATTCAGGTTATCCATTTTGATATCATCGCAGGCAGCCGACACTGCCCCACAAGAACTATGACCCAATACAAGCACCAATTTGGAGCCCAAAATGGTTAAGGCATATTCAATACTTCCAATAGCATTCAGACTGGCAATATTACCTGCCAGGCGAACACTGAATACATCTCCCAATCCCTGGTCAAATACAAGTTCAACAGGAACCCTGGAATCGCTGCAGCTTAATACCGCAGCAAATGGAAATTGCTTTTCAGCCGTTTCATTGATCAGTTGAAGTGTGTTACGGTTTACACTCAGGTTATTTAGAAAACGTTTATTGCCTTCTTTTAAAAACTCTAATGCCTTTTCGGCCGTCATTGACATGCGATCTTCCCAATAATGTGCTTTCATTATTAATATTATTAAAATTAAAAATAGGTTTAATACAAAATATTAAACCAGGCTATCGGGAGGCGGGCTTAAGAGTTCCCCATGAAATGCAATGTAAAGTTCAGAGGATAGTGAGATATGATATTTTATACCTGCAGTATTGTAATCATCCACATAATCATGGTGATGCAGGTATTCAGAGAAATTGTTTGAGTTGGTTTCTGTTTTTTCTTCGGTGGGATTTGGCATCATAGTGTTGATACCATCCTTGTCATCAACATGAGAATTGTTACCGGGAATAATCTCAGCCAGTTTAATCTGCTTTAACTTTTGCTGAAAATCATAAACAAAAGGCGTACTGATGGTGAGCCATGCCAGTGTAACCAACATGAGCAGGGAAGAAAGTTTCGACAATATTTTTCCGTAACCATTCAATTTCATACGCGGTGCGAAGTTAACAGTTCAGTGCTTTTTTACCAAATGATACACTTTGCTAAAAAGTTTTTCCCCTTTACTGCCTTAATCAAAATAAGGTTTTTGTAAAAAAATATAATACACATAGAAACCTTGAAAGGTTCAACCAATAAATAAAAATCTGCCCGAAACGATAAATTTGTCAATTCTATGTCATTTATCAATTTATATCCTTTCAACTTTTAATGTAGGTTTGTAATCATGTCAATAGAAGTTAATAAGCTGACTAAAATTTACGGCGATCAAAAAGCGGTAGACAACATTTCATTTAAAGTTCAAAAAGGTGAGATCGTTGGTTTCCTGGGACCTAACGGTGCCGGTAAGTCGACAACCATGAAAATGATCACCGGGTACCTGGAACCAGATGATGGGGAAGCAATTGTTTCCGGGATTCCGGTTTCCACCAGCCCTATTGAAACCAAAAGACGTATTGGTTATTTACCTGAAGCTAATGCACTGTATTATGATATGTACGTTCGGGAATACCTGAAATTTATCGCTGAAATACATCATGTTAAAGATGCCCGTAACCGGATTGAAGAAATGATCAAATTAACCGGGCTTACAGTAGAAAGTAATAAAAAAACAGGTCAACTATCAAAAGGCTATAAACAACGGGTTGGACTTGCTGCAGCGCTTATTCACGATCCGGAAGTATTGATACTGGATGAGCCCACATCGGGTCTTGATCCAAACCAGATCATGGAGATCAGGGAAGTGATCCGAATGCAGGGGAAAAATAAAACCGTTTTATTTTCTTCACACATATTGCAGGAAGTTGAAGCAATATGCGACAGGGTGATTATCATCAATAAAGGAAAAATTGTTGCAGATGATCAGTTACGTAACCTTCAGCAACTCAATCAGCATAATCATATTGTTATTGTCCGTTTCAGTGAAGCAGTAGATCAATATCTTTTAGAAAATATCCGGGATGTTGAAAGTATACAGAACCCGGAACCTGGTTTGTATAAACTCAGTACCCAAAATCCGGATACCGTAAAAAAACAATTACTTGAACTTTCACTCAAACATGGATTTAATATTATTTCATTGCAAAGTGAAAGTCAGCGATTGGAAGAAGTTTTTCGTTCCTTAACACAAACTGATCCTGCTTTGAAAACTATTTAATAATTTTCCACCCTGATTATATATTTAATCAGCAACCTTGTTTGCCTGCCACAAATTTTTTTATCAAAAACTTAAACTGTAACCAATCCTGCCACCGGCAGGTTTAAAAAAACACTACATGAGTTATATAGCAGAAATTTTTGCCAGACAAATATTAGACAGCCGTGGAAATCCAACTGTAGAAGTGGATGTCATTACAGATGAAGGATCTTTGGGCAGAGCTGCCGTTCCCAGCGGCGCCAGTACAGGTATTCATGAAGCAGTTGAACTCAGGGATGGCGATAAGAAAAAATATTTAGGCAAAGGCGTATTAAAAGCGGTTAAGAATGTAAATGATATTATAGCACCTGGCTTATTAGGCTATGATGCCGCAGACCAGACGGGTATTGATGAAATGATGATTCAGCTGGATGGTACCGAAAACAAAAGCAAACTAGGCGCCAATGCAATACTGGCAGTAAGTATGGCTGTTGCCAAAGCTGCAGCTGAAGATGCTTCGCTCCCCCTTTACCGTTATATCGGTGGCACCAATGCCAAAACATTGCCTATCCCCATGATGAATATTTTGAATGGTGGTGCACATGCGGATAATAAAATTGACTTCCAGGAATTTATGGTGATGCCAATTGGAGCCGCAAGTTTTAGTGAAGGTTTGCGTTGGGGTGTTGAAATTTTTCATGCACTGAAATCCACCCTGAAGAAAAAAGGGTTCAGCACCAATGTGGGTGATGAAGGCGGGTTTGCTCCCAATATTCAAAGCAATGAAGAAGCCATTGAAATTGTTTTAACAGCCATACAGGCGGCGGGATATAAAACAGGATCGCAGATTATGATTGCAATGGATGCAGCCAATAGTGAACTTTGGGATGCAAAGAAAAAGAAGTACGTATTTCATAAGAGCAGTGGTAAAGAAATGACCAGCGAGCAATTAGTTAAATACTGGGAAAAATGGGCCAAACAATACCCTATTGCTTCTATTGAAGATGGGATGGCTGAAGATGACTGGAATGGTTGGAAAATGCTGACTGAAGTAATTGGCGATAAATGCCAGTTAGTAGGCGATGACTTGTTTGTAACGAATGTTGAAAGACTGCAACAAGGCGTTGATAAAGGCATTGCAAATGGCTTACTGGTAAAAGTTAACCAGATAGGAACCATTACCGAAACGATAAACGCCGTAACTATGGCTCAGCATAATGGATACAATACCATCATGAGTCATCGCAGTGGAGAAACGGAAGACAATACCATTGCCGACCTGGCCGTAGCATTAAATTGCGGACAGATCAAAACTGGATCGGCCAGCCGAAGCGATCGCATGGCAAAATATAACCAGCTAATTCGCATTGAAGAACAATTAGGCTTTTCCGCTTATTATCCAACCGGAAAGATTAAATTTGGCAAGTAAATAGAAAATTCCTCTTTAAAATACATGGAAAAAAGATCAAATAGTAAAGCCCAGTCCAGACCCCCTTCACCGGAGAGGGTTTGGACCCGGTCTTTATCCCGCATTCCAGCCTGGATGAGAAACAAATACCTCCTGACTTTTGGCGTATTTGCTGCATGGATGTTGTTTTTTGATCGAAATGACCTTATCACCCAACATCACCGCAATACGGAATACAAGCAGTTAACCGAAAGCCGGGAATACTACGTTGAAAAAATTGCAGCCGAAAATGCAGAGCTTGAAAAGCTAAAATTCAATCCTTACACATTGGAAAAATATGCCCGGGAAAAATATTATATGAAGCGGGATAATGAAGATGTTTACATAATTGATGAGGCAACCAAATAATAATTTCCTGATAGACATACAATAAGAATGTTTAATGCGCCGTTATTTGACCGGACGCTTAATATACATTACTTTTTTTTGGACACCCCTTTTTTGGACATTAATGGTTTGCTCATGATTAATTTTACACCAGAAGACCTGGTATTGTACCTGTACAATGAAACCACCCCCGAAAAATCTTTAGAAATAACCACAGCTATGGAGAAGGACTGGACGCTAAGAGAGAAATTTGAAGTTTTAAAAGCTTCAATCTCAAGACTGGACAAATTGATTGAATCACCACGTACGGAGGTTGTTTTGAATGTACTCAGGTATGCCCGGGAAACCAACCCGGAAACGGCATAAATTGAATCTTTCCGGCTAACCTAACCTTATTTATCCTTCACAGATTCTGAAAATTCAGCAGCCGGTTTCTTTCTTTCTTATCTTTCGGGCATGACCCGGAAAGAACGATATCAATTCGTTATTGATTATTTTTCTGTTCAAATGCCTGATGCAGAAACAGAATTAATTTATGATAACCCATACCAATTATTGGTCGCAGTTATTTTATCTGCCCAGTGTACAGATAAAAGAGTGAACCTTACCACTCCTGCCCTTTTCGATAAATATCCTGATCTGCTGGCTCTTTCTAAAGCCAACCAGGAAGAATTATTCGCTCTCATCAAAAGCATTTCTTACCCCAATAATAAAACAAAACACCTTATTGGTATGGCCCGGATGGTAGAGGAAAAATTCGGAGGGCAAATACCTATGACGGTTAATGAATTGGTTCAATTACCAGGAGTTGGGAGAAAAACCGCGAATGTAATTACATCCGTAATTGATCAGCAGCCCAATATGGCTGTAGACACACATGTTTTCAGGGTATCGGCAAGGATTGGTTTAACTGTTGGTGCCAAAACACCTTTAGCCACAGAAAAACAATTGATTAAATATGTTCCGGGTCCGCTGGTGCATATTTTTCATCATTGGCTCATCTTACATGGCCGGCGCATTTGTGTGGCCCGAAAACCTAAATGTGAACTATGCGGGTTAAAGCCAGTTTGTCGCTATTATCAAAAATTAGTAGCTCCAGCCTCTAAATCAATACGTTCATAAACAATTTTGCCCAATTGATCCTTTTTTTGGTTTTCAAAAGATAGTTACGTGTTTAATATTGCATTTGCAAAAAGACGAATGTCCCTTCTTTTAATCATACTAACTTTATGGAACCAAAATAAAACCCAGTGAAGACCAATCATGTGTAAAATGAAATGTTATGAAAAAGAGGTCTGTCATTCCTGGAGACGAATTATTTAATAGCCGTTTATCTTTTAAGCCATTAGTGAATGCCTTAAAAAAATCCATTGAAAATGGCAAGCCCGGCGCTTCAGGTTTATATAGTAGTTTGATCACTGAACTGGCTGAAAATCCCAGGTTACTTCAAACCATAACCGATCAATCAGTATTAACGGAGCATACAGAATTAATTGAAAAATTGCTGGCAACTGTTTTCCCTGCATCATTTTCTGATGAAGAAGGTTTATATGCCGTTGGCAAACCCTTCCGCAATGAGATTATTTATGCTTCTTCCAGTTTCAGAAAAAAATTTATGAAGCCCGGAGAAAATGAAGTACAAATTCCTAACCAGGATATACAGGATAGCCTGCAAAGAGAAAAATTGCAGTTTGCATACAATCTCATTCTTAATAAGTATTTAAACGAACCAATGCCCCGTGCGGCCATCAGTATACAAAGTTTTAATGATGCCAATGAATTAGAAAAACACCATGCGGTAAACATTGATGCTTCTTTTATTGAAGTATACCATCAATCACCGGATTGGGTGATGCCGCCTAATATCATTTGCACTAAAACAAACCAGGTAATGAATTTGGAAGAATTGATGGTGCATTTACCACTGGATCAATTCAATTTTGAAGGTTTATCTGTTATACGGATAGAAGATATTACCGTCTCTCATGCCATTACAGAAATTAAAAATGCCTTGCTGCATGTTAACGCGTTTGCAGATGCCGAAATGTATGAAAAACTGGAATCGCAAATAAGAAGTTTATTAAACCTGAAAAACATTCGCATTGGCCTGACACCCTTTTTTAAGGTCAATGGACATTATATATTCAGTGAATTACATAATAGCAATTCATTATTGTTTAAACAATTTCATTCACTCCAGGAAAAAAACGAGATCAACGAATGTTGTTTAAACTTGTTCCATGAATCGGACAGACCCATCGTTTTTGAAACATTGAATGAAGCTGAAATCAGCCAAATAAAATACCTCGGTTTATATGCAGAACAAGGTGTAAAAAGTTTAATACTTTGCCCACTCCGTTACGAGAATGAATTATTAGGTGTTTTAGAAATCGTAACTGAAGAACCGGGTTTATTAAATCATACACATATTGGTTTATTAAGAAAAGCCATACCTCTCTTTTCAGTTGCATTGAAAAAAAGTTCTGTTAACCTGGATAGCCAGATTGATAAGGTAATTAAAACACAGTTCACAGCCGTTCAACCGGCAGTAGAATGGAAGTTTACAGAGGCAGCGCTGAATTATATTGTAAACAAAAAGAAAAATGAAGATACCAAAATTGAAAGGATAGCTTTTAACGATGTATACCCGTTATTTGGATCTATCGATGTTCGTAATTCTTCGGTACAAAGGGGACATGCCATTCAACTCGATTTAATTGAACAACTGCAAATGGTGCAGCATATTATTAAAAAGGCACAACGCACCATTCATTTTCCCCTGTTAATGGAAATTGATTTTAAAATAGATAAGTACATTATTTCCGCCACTGATTCTTTATTGTCTGATGAGGAGATCCAAATACATGATTTTTTGCAAAACCAGGTTGTTTCCGTGCTGAATCATTTGAAGGATACGGTTCCTGCATTAAAACCAGATATTGATAAATATGAAAATGCGCTGGATAAAAATGTAAATATGATTTACATGCATCGAAAAGATTTTGATGAAAGCATTGCGAGGATCAATCATACGGTATCCAGGTACATTGATAAAGAACAGGCATCCGCTCAACAAACCTTCAGTCATTATTTTGAAAGATATATTACAGATGGCGTTGAATTTAATATCTATATCGGCCAGTCATTATCGCCCAATCATCGGTTTGATGAATTGTATTTAAAAAATATGAAGATGTGGCAGCTGATGGTTTTAGCAAAATCAGCACGCATTACGCATAACCTGGAAAAAGAATTGACTGTGCCATTACAAACAACACAATTGATTCTTGCACACAGCACGCCGATCAATATCAGCTTCAGGCCCGATGAAAGGAAATTTGATGTAGATGGCGCTTACAATATTCGGTACGAGATCATTAAAAAGCGGATTGACAAAGTACACATTAAAACGACCAATGAAAGATTAACACAACCCGGTAAAATTGCCATTGTTTATTCGCAACCCAAAGAGGCAGAAGAATACAAAGGCTATATTGAATTTCTGCAAAACCAGCAGTTATTGTTGCCTGTTATTGAGGAATTTGACCTGGAAGAATTGCAAGGTATACTGGGGTTAAAAGCATTAAGAGTAACCGTTAATATGGACGATGAGCATGCTCCTAAACGCCAGGAATTATCCAGTATTACCACCAGCCATTTAATTGGAAAATAAATTTTACTATTTCTAAAAACGAAAACCAAGACCAACAAATGGTAACCATCCCTCACGGGAATGGCTGATCGAAGCTGTGGCTACAAAAGCATTGGCCGGGGCAAGCCAAAGTCCTAAACCATATCCATTGTACCAGGTGTTTGATTTTTCTTCATCCATCCATACCCGGCCAACATCATGAAAAAGTTGCAGTCCCAATGTACCCGGGAAAAGATAGGTTTGAAATTCTGTAAGCTTTAATCTTAATTCTACATTATTAAAGACCATCTTATCGCCGGCAAAGCGGTATTTACGATAACCCCGTAAGTTATCTGTACCACTTAAAAACTGTGACTGGTAAAATTCAAAATTTCCCGTATTAATTCCCCCGCCAACTCTAACAGCTAATACCAACCGGTTATCCGGGATTATTGTTTTATAAAAACTAAAGTCCGTATTGTATTGGCCGTAATCAAAAGAGAAATCATTTAACCCTTTTTGATATAGTAACCGGGCTTGCCAACGATATCCATTTGAAGGTAGCATGGTTCCGCCTTTTCTTTTATCAAAATCCAGTTGCACTAACGGCCCGAGGTAAGTTTTGCGTTCATAAACATTGGCTGAATCCAGGCCTGCAAAAGAAGGGTAATAAGTTATGCGACCTTCATTTTTATCTCTTTCCAAATGATAATAACTAAAATGCGGACCAATGGATGCATTAAAAGTCGGACCCCTTGAAAACCGGAGTAAGGTATTGAAATCAACATTTTTAAGTCTTGTACGGAAGAAATCAATACTTCCTTTATTTACATCATCAAAGATTGTTTCATTACCAAAACCAAAAAAGTTAATGGTATTCCGTGGCAGGTTCATACTGGCATTGACTAACAAATCCGTTCCCCCCATTACATCGATCAGTTCCAGTTCATAGTCGCTGGTCAGTGCACGGGTTGCAGCGGCATAACGAATAAAAAAGGTTTGGTTCATTTGATATGGAACCTTTCTAAAACTATGTGTCCGGTGTTTGAAACCTACGCCAATGAAAACACCTTCGTCACGGTTAAATGCGAGTGACAGGCCGGGATTGAATTTATTATATTTAAAATCAGACCGGTCATATTTATGAACCGTATCCGCATTGCTCATCCTGTTGCGAAAACCATGTCCGATGGTTGTACTCTTTTCACCCAGGCTGTCGTAAATGAATATCCTGCGTTTGTTCTTCTCGCTTTGTAAATCATAATAGTCATTTCCCCTTCCGCCAACAATGCGTATGCGCATGGGCGTTATATGGTTTCCGCGAACTACAAAGCTGTCTTTTTTACCCAGGCCATACAGTACAACTTCTTTGGTTTCATCCTGGTAAAACAACCTGTTATAAATAACACGGGTTGGTTTATTTTCACTATCCAGGTTAAACACTGTTACGTTTACATTTTTATCAGGAAGTACATTAACATCAAAAAATTCATCCTTATCACTACCGGCCACCAATACCTGCTTTGCCAGGAAATGATAATATTCCATCATTTCATCCATCAGGTATTTCCTGCGTTCTTTTAAAGTTGCCACAATATCCGGCATAGCATAGCCATGAATTTCTTTTGGTTGCTGGGCTAAGGCAAGTTCTATAACACTGTCTGTCATTTGTTGTAAAACGGTGTCCGTTTTTTTCCTCCAGTCATCTTTTGTAGTAGCATTTAAAAACGTCCGGTCAAAATCAATTCCATTGAAATTAAATGTATTGATGTTGTCAGCTTTTGCCTTAAAACCCTGGAATTTTGGGAAATAACTTTTTACCCGCTTAGGTATAAATCCATTGTTTATAAAAAAAGCCTGGTCCCGGTCCCGGGGAATAGGATAATACGTTTTGTGTTCACCTTCATCATCGGTACCCCAGCGCCATTGATCTTCATGCCGGTCAAAGTCCATAATGAACATATCGAAAATCCTGGCTTTTAAAACGGCTTGTTGCTGAATACGATGGTCGTTATCCTCTAACATCTTTTCTAAAACATCATCTGTACCAATATTTTTATCAAAGCCACCAGGTTCTCTTTCTTCGAACATGCTTAATGTGTTTGCAAAGATGTGACGGAATTCTCCCAAGGCTGGATCATCCGGCACATATACAAGCCTGGGTTTTGCATGCGGAATTTTCAATGCATCTAACATGATGGGGATAGATAATGCCGCATAAGGATAAGATGCGGATATCCCATCAACCAAAACATCTTTTACAAATGTTTTTCTAAATTCAGGTGGAATATTATTATCGGGAAATTTTTCTATGCTTCTTAATACATACTCATTGCCATCTTTATCTTCTAACCGGAGAGATTTGGTTTGCATTCCACCACCCATCTTATCGATTTCCAGTCCGCCTTTTTCTTTTGTAATTTCAAATACGGGAACTGTTACAGGCTGGGTCCATTCATCCCTGTAATTATCACCTAATAACCAGCGCTTAAAACCACCAGCCTTATAGTAATCATAACCCGGAAAAGTTGCGGAATCAGCATAACTGGAAGGAGCTTTCCTTTTAAACTTTTTTTTCTGCGCCTGTGCAGTATCTGCAAACATTAAAAAGATAGTTGCCAAACATGCATAACCAATCCACTTGAACATAAACCTCCTGATTACTTTCATAAAAAATTTAGCTTTTACAATTCCTATGCCGTCCTGATTTTAAAATTGAAAACCAAAAGTTACAAGCGGTAAGTTTCCTTCTTTGCTTCGGGTAAAGTAACCGGTTATAACAAAGCGATGTAGCGGTGAAACCCATAAGCCTATTCCGTTACCAACATGCCAGTCCGAGGAATTTTCATCATCAGCCCATACACGGCCAACATCATTAAAAGCAACCAGCCCGATGGAGCCTGGGAATAAATATGTATTGAAATCAGCAATCCTGAAACGGATCTCAGTATTATTAAACATTTTGGTGCGGCCAGCAAAACGATTGTTATGGTAACCTCTCAGGTTCTCTTTTCCTCCCAGGTATTGAGCCTGGAAAAATTCATAATCACCAAAGTTGCGGCCATATCCAAAACGGGTGGCTAAAATGCTTCTTGAATTTTCAACAATACTGACGAATAATGACAGGTCAAAATCTATACTTGTCAGGTTTTGTGATTTATCATTCAAGCCCCACATATGACGTGCCGTTGCAGTAATACGGGTTCCTCTTTCAGGTAATACTTTATTATTCCGGTTATCTAACAATACATTGATGGCTGGCCCTGCATAAAATTTGGTTGATTGAACCTGGGATGGCTGCATTCCATTATCTACAAAATTATTAATGAACTTATCCTGGTTATTTAATGAATCCAAACTGTAATACTGGCCGGCCAGACCATAAGAAAATGTCATCCAGGATTGAGGATTCCGGCGGAGCATTAATGCAAGATCACCCAAATCGTACCGGGTACGATAGTATTTGAATTTGCCTGGTTTTGATTTATCATAATAAGTATCATTACCAATTCCAAAGAAATTCTCTACGTTGATAGGCGCTTTGATGGTGCTCCTGATCAACAGGTCTGTTTTGCCTAAAAGATCGGTAAAATCAGCATCGTATTTTACATGGTACGATTGGGTTGCCAGCGCATGTGAAACCATAAGATTATGGTGGTTGGCGAAAGGTTCTTTCCTGAATCCATGTGAGGTATATGAAAAACCGGCACCCAGGAATAAACCATCATCCTGGTTCCATGCAGCGGAAAAAGTTGGGTTGAAAACATTGTATTTATAGTACAACCGGTTATACTGGTTCACAGTGGGATCGTCGGAAATCCTTTTCCGGTAATTTTCGTTACCCCTGAAAATATTATTATCGAACGAAGCATCATAAACAATGGTACGATTTGAATAATCATTACTTACAAATTCATCTTCACCCGATCCACCAATGATCCGGATCTTTATTCCGCCTGGTTTTGTACCATTAAATTCAAAACGATCAGCGCTATCCAAACCAAAAATTCTTAATTCTTTGGTTACTTCAGGATCAAAGACGCGGTCATAAATTTTTGAAGATATCTCATCATCCTTATCAATTTTATTTACAGTAACATGTACGGCTCCATCATCCTTGCGATCAATGACGAACAATTCCTTTTTATCCGTCCCTACTACATTTACAATTTTTGAAAGAAAACGGTAATAATCAAGCAGGTCTTTTTTGAGATATTTTTTGCGTTCTTTTAAAATACTGACAATCTCTGAAGCATTGAATTTTTGGATTTCCGGTGGCTGCTTTTTAAAACTTTGTTCTATTACAGAATCCGTCATATTGGCAATAAATTCATCAGCCATTTCCTCCCAGGTTTCCTGGTCCAATTCATTTAAAAATGCCCGGTCAAAATTGCGGGCCGATTTATTGAAAGATTTGATGCTGTAAGCCTGTGGACGTAAGCCCTGGATATCCGGAACCAGCGATCTTTTTTTTGCATATGCAGGAATCAAACCCTGGTTGGTATAAAAAGCCTGGTCCCTGTCTCGCGGAATGGGATGATAAATTTTCCCTTTACCCGTGTCGGTCGTATACCAGCGCCACTGATCTTCGTGCCGGTCAAAATCCATGATAAACATGTCGAGGATCCTTGCTTTCAGTACATCCTTTTGCGCAATGTGATCATCATTATCAGCAATAATTTTAAGTGCTACCTCCTCGGTATTGTCCGTTTTATCAATAAAACTGGGTTCTCTTTCTTCCAGCATGGCCAGCGTGTTGGCAAAATCTTCCCGGTACCGTCCAAGCAATGTATCATCTGCAACATATACTAATTCATTTTCCAGGTATGGAACACCGGCATGTTTTGCCAGCGGTACAACAGATACGGCCGCATAAGGATACGAAGCGGAAATACCTTGTTCAACGATGTCTTTCGCCACTGATTGTCTTAATTCAGGTGGAATGGCGGGGGCAGGAAATTTCTGAATGGAACGCAGTGCATATTCTTTACCAGAAGTATCAACCAATCGTAAGGATTTTGTTTGCTTTCCACCACCTCTTTTAATAGGCGTTAATCCACCTTTGTCTTTAGATATATCAAGTACCCTTACTTTAATGGGTGTGATCCATTCTTCCCTGTAATTTTTACCAAACATCAGGTTTTTGAAAAAGCTTCCTTTCATGTCCGGGTTGGCTGCAACTTTTACAGAATCTGGTAAAGCCACAATGCGTACATAAGGTGCGGCAGGTTCCTGTTTAACAATCTGTTTCATTTGTTGTGAAAACACCGGGTCATCCATTCCTTTGCTGCCAATTGTATAAAATTTGGTTTCTACTTTTCCGCTTTTACGAATTTCAAGCGTTGCAAAACCATAATTTAATGCAGCAAATTTGGTTAGTTTACCATTTTTAACCCTGCTGATATCTGTACCGGTACCACTAACGATATAGGATACACTATCTTTTTCAAGCAACTGCAAACTATGATCATGACCCGAAACATGAATAGCGTTTGGATGATTCTCCAAAACATTTTCAATTTCATTGATCATTGTTCTATACATAGGATGTTTAACATCCTGGATATTTCCAAAAATGCCCCGGCTAACAGGGTATACACTTCCTAAACCCGGCAAAGGAATATATAACCAGGGTACAATTTCAGTTAAAGGAAAAAGGTGATGTCGAAGGGTATAATTTCCACCATGCACGCCATAGGAATACATAGGATGATGCATGGCCACAATCATTAAGTTGTCTTTATTTGATTCAGCGATCTCTTCCAATGCAGTAATAACCTGGTCTTCTGTTTTAAATTCACATTGTGATTCAGGGCCCGGCTTTTCGTGCAAATGCAACCACCACTGACTGTCCAATAAAACCAAAACAACAGAATCATTTAATTTAATTTCAACAGGACCCGGGCAGCCGTCTTGTGGCCAGGCTTCCACGTTTTTCATGTCCAGCGTATTTATATAATCCACCTGGTTTTTTACCTGTTGCCAGCCACCGATCTTTCCATTTTTCCAGTCGTGATTACCCGGTATAAAAATCGCCTGTGCTTTTTTATCCTTTACCAGTGAAATTTGATAATCGAGAATTTGCTTTGAATAATCATAAGAAGCTTCACCTTTAAATGGCAAACCATATGGATAGATGTTATCACCCATATACAAAACAAGATTTCGTTCATCGTCAATATTACCATTTTGAATAAGCCAGTCCACAACCGGGTGTTTGCTGCTGTGCAGGTCACCCGCATCTCCAATTAAAAATATGCGTTGCCTGATGCTGTCAATCTCATCCTGGGCAAGGGCTTGAAATGATAGAAAAATAAAGAGAGTCAGCGACCATCTTAATCGTAATAACATAAAAAGGGTTATTTTAAAATATTTGGCTTTAAACTATGCGGTTCGGTTATTGTGCTTCAAAAGGGAACTTCAAAATTGTTGCTTTTCCCTGGGCGGCTTCATTGGATATATACATATCGCCATTGGGTGCAAAAGTTATGCCTTCGGGTTGCTGAAATTTTACCGGGTTAATTTTATATGCGTTTTCAACTTTGCCATTCAATGAACATTGCAATAAAACTTTGCCTACGGAAGCGATGATAAAAACTTTATTTGTTTTGGGATGGATTGCTGCTGCTGAAGGTTTACACAGGGCTGAATTATCTTTTAATTTGTAAAATACTTCCCGCATGGAAATTTCATAAACCGGTGTACCATTAAATTGGCGGGTATTTAAATCAAATGCATATGCAAATATCGCCCGGTCAGCTTCTTTATGATCTTTGGTTATAAGTACCAGCCTGTTATTGGGCTGATCATAGTACATGGATTCAAATTCCGTATTCTTTATTTCTTTGGTTTGGAATTTATTTACTTTCCCCGGCCCGGAAACCTGGTGCAGGTCACCATTACTTTCCATCACCCAAAAATCATCATTGACTTTTACAATTTCTTCGTAATCGTTCTTTTTCCCAAATGGAATTGATTCAAGGTCTTCGGTTTCTTCATTAAAGTTCAGGAAAAATATTTCACCTTCTTCATCATTAACAGCCACCATGCGACCATCAGGTAAATAAAATAATCCGGAAATTTCATCCAGCTTCCCTGGTAATATCCGGGTAACAGACATTTTTTCATTGTATCCGGCAACATAAGGAATAAATGCACGACGATTTTTACCCTCGCAGGATAAACCAAGAACAAATAAAAAGATGATGAAATATTTTACCATAGGTGATTGCAATCAATTAAAAATAATACCACCATTGGCATAATATTATTAATTGCATTAAAGATACTATCTTTTATTGCTTAAATTGAACCAGTATAAACAACCTTTAATGACCCCGCAACAGCAACAAATTTTACTCGAAGCAAAAGATTTCACAAGCACATACCTGGAAAAAAAAGTAGACAAAACATTTGTTTATCACACGCTGGAACATACCATGGAAGTGGTAAAGGCCGCCGAAAACATTGCAAGTGAATACGATCTTTCAGACGATGATCAATTTGCGCTCATGCTTTCTGTTTGGTTTCATGATACAGGCTATTCAGATGGTATCCCCATGGGACATGAAGAAAAAAGCCAGGAAATTGCGGAGGAATTTCTTACCCAACAAAAAGTTGATAACAGCATTATTGAAAAAGTAAAAGGTTGCATTTTGGCAACAAAAATGCCCCAGACACCAACGAATGAAATAGAAAGAATTATTTGCGATGCTGACCTGCACCATCTCGGTGGGCCCGGTTTCGAAGAAAAAAATGAATTGTTGCGGAAAGAAATTAATAACCTGCAGGAAGATAAGATCAAGAAAAAAGAATGGCGAAGAAATAATATTGAATTTTTAAGAAGGCATCGCTTCTTTACCACATACGGCCAAAAGGTGCTGGAACCGGTTAAACAAAAACACCTGAATGATTTGACCGAAGACCTTGACAAAAAAGAAAAGAAAAAACTGGAAGAACCGATTCCACAAGCCAATGTGATTACAAATATGGTAGCCGATGAAACGGCAAGTATCAAATTAGCCGAATCCAGGTCGAAGGATAAAAAAGATGCACCAAAGAATGATAAACTCCAGGAGCGGGGCGTTGTAGCCATGTTCCGCATCATGTCAGAAAATCACGTTAACCTGAGCCAGATGGCTGACAGCAAGGCCAACATCATGATATCGGTCAATACAATTGTTTTGTCAATCATGCTTTCTTTATTGCTTGGTAAACTACAGTTCTACCCTGAATTTATTATTCCCACAATCATATTGGTGGTAGTGTGCCTGGGCACGGTTGTATTTTCCATTCTTGCCACACGCCCAAATGTTACAGGCGGAACATTTACCAAAGAAGATATTAAGGATAAAAAAATCAACCTGCTTTTCTTTGGTAATTTTTTCAGGATGGATCTGTTTGATTATGACTGGGCCATGCGGGAGATGATGGCCGACAAGGATTACCTGTATGGTAATATGATCAAGGATATTTATTACCTGGGTATTGTACTGGCCCGTAAGTATAAGCTTTTGCGTATCAGTTATAACATTTTTATGTTTGGATTAATAACAGCTATACTTGCTTTTGGAATAGCATTTATGTTTTCCGGTCAGCAATAGCCGCCATTAATCTTACCTTCCACTTTGGCGGATGGATTACCAGAAATCATACAAAAATTTTATTGGCAGTTACCAGTTAACCGAAGGTTTGCGTAAAACCGCCGGCATCATTATACCAGCATTTTTACTTAGTTACCTGGGATATTTTGATATTGGGATCGTAGTGGCAATAGGTGCTTTGAGTGTTGGCGTTGCCGATAATCCTGGTTCCATACAACATCAACGAAATGGTCTGTTGGTAGCCAATGCATTGGTATTTATCACCGCATTGATCACTGGATTTGCTGCTCATTCCGTTTATATACTTGGTGTTGTTCTCTTTATTTTATCATTTCTTTTCTCCATGCTGGGCATTTACGGAAGCCGGGTTAACGCTATTGGCATTGCCGGTCTTATAGCCATGACTTTGAACATTTTTGAATTGAATTATGGTGTGGATATTCTATGGAATGCAATGTACCTGCTGGCTGGTGGAATCTGGTACATGCTCCTTACGATGATACTTTATTCGTTCAGGCCCTATAAAGCTACCAAACAAATGTTGGGAGAACTGGTGCAAAATATGGCGCATTACCTGGAAACCAGGGCATCCTTTTATGATAAAGAAATGGATCATGATGCCGTTTACAATACGTTGTTTCAAAACCAGGTAAAAGTGCAGGAAACCCATGAACTGGTTGGCGATATGATCTTCAGAACCAGGAGCATTTCCCGTGAATCAACCCACACCGGTCGTATACTGATGGTTATTTACCTGGACGCAAATGTGTTGTTTGAAAGAATCAATACCAGTTACCAGGATTATAAAATGCTTCACAAATATTTTGATGAAACAGGTATACTTGATCGTTATAAAGAATTGGTTATGATGTTGTCTGCCGAACTGGAAAAGGCAGGAATTGCATTGAAATTGGGTGAAGCATCGCAGGTAAATGATCAAATGGAAATTCGCATCAGGAAGGTGAAAGAAGAATTACATGCACTGCGACATTCATTTATGAAACCAGATAATATCGAAGGCTTTATTTATTTGCGGAATATTATCAACAATATTGAAGACATTGCCGAACGCATAAACCGTTTGCACCAGTATACCAGTTTTGATGCCGGCATCAAATTGAATAAGGCAGATGTGGATCATGAAACTTTTATCTCGCAACAGGATTATTCTCCCAAACTTTTTTTAGCCAACCTTACTTTAAAGTCTGATATATTCCGGCATTCACTTCGTTTATCCCTGGCCGTTTTAGCCGGGTATATCATTGGTGAAACCTTTGATATCGGTCACAGTTACTGGATCCTGCTCACTATTATCATCATACTTAAACCAGCATACAGTTTAACCAAGCAACGAAATTTTGACAGGCTTGAAGGAACCATCGTTGGCATTTTTTTAGGCGTGCTGATATTGATATTTGTAAAAAATATTACCGCGTTATTAATCTTACTGGTGATTTTGATGGCCGTTAGTAATATCCTGATGAAATCATATTATTTCTGGAGCGTTGTTTTTATGACGCCTTATGTAATCATCTTCCTGCATTTTTTATATACTGCCAATTTCAGTTCGGTATTGTTAGACCGGCTGGTTGATACCGCCATCGGGTCAGGAATCGCATTTGCTGCCAGCTTCCTGTTGCTGCCTTCCTGGGAGCACCAGAAAATAAGACAAGTCATGCTTCAGATGTTACAGCAAAACCAGGTTTATTTTAAATTAGTGGCAGGACCTCAACCCATATTAGAAAGCAATCACCGTTCTTTAACCAAAGTCCGTAAAAAAACGCTGGTAGCACTGTCGAACCTAACAGGGACCTTTAACCGCATGTTGTCCGAACCCAAAAACCGGCAACCCGGTTTACAACAGATACACCAGTTCATTGTTTTGAATCATATCCTGATTTCTCATATCGCCTCTCTTACGCAGCAATTACAGGATTACCAATATCAACTAAAAAAAGAAGTGCTTGAAAACCTGGTGCTTGACATAGACCGGAATTTTGAAAAAGCCATCGCCCGGTTAAGTCATAAAAAATATGAAGGAGAAGAGCCCAATCCCAACCGATCTTTAAAGTTATTGAATCAGCAAGCGGAAGAACTGATGGGAAAAAGAAAATTGGAACTGGAGGCTGGCCATGTGGAAACAGAAACACCTAAGCTATTAATTAAAATGAAATCCGTAGTGAACCAGTATAACTTCATCTATCACATGACTGCCGATCTTGAAAAAGTGAGTGCCACAATAAAAGATATCGTTGATTAATCTTCCAGCGTTCGCAATAATTCTTTAATCTCTTCAATCATTTCTGTACTGGTTATAGGAATGCCCATTATTTTGTTGTAACCAATGGCATCAACCATATACTGATCACGGATAATCTTTATTAATTGACCATTATTGATTTCAGGAATTAATACTTTATCGAACCGCTTAATTATATCGCCCAGGTTTTTAGGGAATGGTCTTAAGTAACGCAGATGGGCATGCGAAACTGCATGTCCTTCTTTGACGAGTTCATTCACGGCTGATTTAATAGCACCGTAAGTGGATCCCCAACCTAATACAAGTATCTTACCTTCTTCAGGTCCATTATCAATTTCCTGCAATGGAATGTGATCTGCAATTTTATCAACTTTTTCCTGGCGCAGTTTAACCATCAACTGGTGGTT